>CADBQF010000108.1 GCA_902796705.1 Ruminococcus flavefaciens | reverse complement strand
TCCATAGGCGGCTGAGGATTCATCATCGGCGGTACACTTTCAGCTCCCATTCTTCTCTGAGGCTCGTATGAGCTGAGTCTCGGTTCCATGAGTCCCTTCGGGGCTTTCTGGACATTGTAGCCGTTGGGTGCTGTCTGTGAGAGATCGTTTATCTGGATCTGCTGATCGGTATTGTCGAACTGCATCCTGCGGACGTACATATATGTCTGCGGAGCTACACCGAGTATGTAATTCTCGATAGCCGGGATATTTATCGGCTGGAGAGTGTGGATATAGTTTATAAAGGCATCTGCGACGGCTTTGTCTTCCTTTGTGTTGAAGCCTGTGCCGTTGAAGATATCAAGTATGCCCTGACCGAGACCTTTATTGAAAGGCACTCCGACAAAAGGCTGATATATGAAGTACATCGAACCGTTCGTGTCGTCGATGACGATATGTTCAGTATCAAGGAGCATATTTCCGAGGTTGAGTCCAAGGTATCCTGCCATTTTCACGGCTTCGAGAAGGTGGGCTATTATCATGAAGAACTGTTCCTTGGTGACTCTGTGCTTCAGGAATTTCTTGAGCGGTTTTCCGCACGCACCTATAAAGGAAATAGAGTGATCGCTCTCCTCCACAGGACACATGAATCCCTGAATGGTGCTTTGTGAGAGCATCATGAAATCTCTTTCGTTCACACTTTCAGAAGATGCAAGCTTACATTTGATCTTGACCTGATTTGATTTTTCGGTAAATTTGTACTTAGCCATAACTCTTTCCTCTTTATTAATAATTGCGTCAGCGGCAAAAAAATAACCATGCTAATATTATACAATATCCTGAAACCAAAGTCAACATATCGATAAAATTTATGTGTTATTCCTTGCGGTACTTTGCACGCACTCCTATTTTTTCACCGAATTTGACTATCGTTTCATATCCTTCTGCTGAATTGCGGAGGATATCGCTGTCGGGAACTATCCTGTCCTTTTCAAAAAGGAGGACGATAGTTGAGCCGCCGAACATGAACATACCCTTTTCCTGACCACGGAATATATTGCATTCTCCGTGGATATTGCGTATTTTTCCCACCATTAGGGCTCCGACTTCCATATGCACCACGTCACCGAAGTTATCGGTATGGAGGACAGTATACTCACGGGTGTTGCGTTTGTATATATTGTACCTTCCGAGGGCGATAGGGTTGACTGTGTGGAGTTCGCCGGAGATGTGGACATTCCCTGTCTTGATGCCGTTGTCGATGTAGCAGTAGCGGTGGTAATCATCGACTTCGAGGCGGAATATAAGGCAGTATCCGCCCTCATATCTTCTTGATATGAAAGAATTTGCGAGCATATCGGATACTCTGTAGTAGGAATCCTTTATCCTGAATACGCTCTTTCTGTTTATCTTATAAACTGTCAGCTTTGAATCACACGGACTTATGAGGTGTGAGGGTTCTGTGTCGATCGGCCGCATCTCCGGGCGGACTTTTCTGGTGAAGAAGTCGTTGTAGGAGTGGAAGCGGTGCATGATGTACTGCGATGTATCGATATTGCTGCTCTTTATGAATCTCTTTATAAGAGGTCTGGAGAACGGCGAACTCATGTAAGCTCCGCCTATCTTTGATATCACCGGGGAAGTGAGGACTTTCAGGAGCATTCTTCCGGGAACGCTCCCGTAGAGCTTTCTGAGGAGTTCGTTCTGTTTCGGGTTGGTGACGACAGTTTCGCCTTTTCTGTTTTTTATCATGGGCATCACCTGCGTGCGTTTGCGAGCATGAGCTTGATGCGGTTTTCCTGATTTACTCTCGTAGCACCGGGATCGTAGTCGATAGCCACGATATTTGCATTCGGATTATCCTGCTTGATAGCTCTTGACATACCCTTTGCGACGATATGGTTAGGCAGACAGCCGAAAGGCTGGGTACAGATGATATTCTCCACTCCGGACTTTGCAAGGGCTGCCATTTCTGCCGGTATGAGCCAGCCTTCGCCCATGACAACGCCCTGATTTATATACTTGTCTGCAAGGCGGCGGAGATGCTCGAAGTCGTGGGGCGGCTCGAAGCTTCCCTGCTCTTTCATTATGCGGATAAGCTCCTTCTGCTTGTGGTAGATGAGATCATAGCCGATCCTGTTGAATATCGAGCTTTTTGTGGTGTTGTCGTAGATCTTTGCATCGTTGAAATTTCCTGCTGCACAGTACATGACGAATTCGAGCAGCGACGGAACGACAGGCTCGCAGCCCTCTGATATGAGGAAATCTTCAAGGTGATTGTTTGCGAGCGGCGAATATTTAACGTATATCTCCCCGACGATGCCGACACGTATCTTCTTCTCACTGCTGAGCTTTATCGATGCGAAATCACGGAGGATATCGTTGTATATCCTCTTTGTGTTGAGGTATTTCCTGCTGCCGGTGCGGAAGATGTTTCCGAGCCTTCTCTGCCACTTGTCGAGCTTCTTCTTTGATTCGCCCTTGTTGATCTCGTATGCACGGCACTTGTTGTAGACCATCATGAGCAGATCGCCGTAAAGCACGGCGTACAGCAGTCTGAGGAACATCGGGACAGTTATCCTGAACGCACTGTCCTTTTCAAGTCCGCTGAAGTTGAGCGAAACGACCGGCACCTGCGGATAGTTCTTGTCAACGGCTTTTCTCAGCAGGTGGATATAGTTCGAGGCACGGCAGCCGCCGCCTGTCTGTGTTATGAGCAGGGCGGTCTTGTCGGGATCGTACTTTCCGCTGTTGAGAGCGTCCATGAACTGACCGATGACGAGAAGTGCCGGATAGCAGGCATCATTGTGGACGTTTTTGAGTCCCTCGTCAACGACTGCACGGGAATCGTTCTGCAAGAGTTCCATTTTGTATCCTGCGTTCTCAAAGATGCTTATGAGCAGCTTGAAATGCACAGGGAGCATATCGGGTACGAGGATAGTGTGAGTCTTTATCATATCCTCGGTAAATTTTGCGTATTCAGGCATTTTCAGACCTCCGTTCGATAGTTCATCAGCCGTTCTGTTCCATAGCTGCGACAAGGCTTCTCAGACGTATCCTTGCTGCACCGAGATTGTTTATCTCGTCGATCTTGAGCTGGGTGTAGAGTTTGCCCTTGCTTTCGAGGATAGAACGCACCTCGTCGCCTGTCACGGCATCGATACCGCAGCCGAACGATACGAGCTGTATGAGCTGCATATCTTTCTGGGTGGTGACATATTCGGCAGCACGGTAGAGCCTTGAATGATAAGTCCACTGGTTGAGGACGTTCAGGTGAGGAGTCCTTGCGAGGTGAGCGACGCTGTCCTCAGTCACCACAGCCATTCCGAGGCTCGTTATGAGCTTGTGTATGCCGTGGTTTATCTCCTTGTCGATGTGGTAAGGTCTGCCGGAGAGGACGATGATATTGCGTTTCTCGGCTCTTGCCTGTTCGATTATCTCCCTTGCCTTGGCAGCCACATCGTGCTGGTAGCGTTCGAGTGCGGCATAGGCGGCATCAACGGCACGGGGTATCCTGCCCTTGATGTTGTAGCGGGAGAGAGACTTCTCAAGCACCTTGATGACGTTCTTCCTTATATTGAGATCCATATACGGATGCAGGAAATTCCTGCTGTTGAGCCTGGGATTGTTTGCGAGGAGAAGCTCCGGATAGTACGCAACGACAGGGCAGTTGAAGTGGTTGTCGCTGCCGCCCTCGTCGAGGTTGTAGCTCATGCAGGGGTAGAATATGAAGTCCACACCCTTGTTGAGCAGGTCTTCGATATGGCCGTGGGTGAGCTTTGCCGGATAGCATACCGTATCGGACGGTATAGTGTGCTGTCCGAGGTAGTACATACCTCTCGAACTCTCGTCAGAAACGATCGTCCTGAATCCGAGCGTGGTGAAGAGCATATGCCAGAACGGGAGCTGCTCATAGAAGCTCAGTGCCAGCGGGAAGCCGACAGTTCCTATCGGGTGCTTCGGCTGGTGTTTCTTTACGGTATTTACTATGCTGTCGTATTTATATTCATAGAGATTGGGTATCTTGTTGGTGACCTTGACACCGCCGCCCTTTTCACAGCGGTTTCCGGAGATGAATCGTCTGCCTTTGCCGAAGCTGATTATATTGAGCTGACAGTGAGCCGTACAGCCTCCGCACTGTGCAGAGCGTGAGGTATATGAAAATCCTTCGAGTTCCTCTTTCGATATGAGCTTTGAACCCTCTTCCGAAGCTCTCTCCCTTGCGTACAATGCACAGCCGAAAGCTCCCATGAGTCCTGATATAGCCGGACGAATGACGTTCCTGCCCATTTCCTTCTCAAAAGAGCGGAGTACGGCATCATTGAGGAACGTACCGCCCTGAACGACGATGTTCTTTCCGAGTTCGTCGGGGGATTTTGCACGTATTACCTTGTATATCGCATTCTTGATGATAGACATTGAAAGGCCGGCGGAGATGTCCTCTACTGTAGCACCGTCCTTCTGTGCCTGCTTTACGGAACTGTTCATGAATACCGTACATCTCGAACCGAGGTCAACGGGGTGTTCTGCGAAGAGTCCGAGCTGTGAGAATTCAGCGATATCGTATCCGAGAGCCATTGCGAATGTCTGTATGAACGAGCCGCAGCCCGATGAACAGGCTTCGTTGAGCATGATGCTGTCGATGCTGTGGTTCTTTATCTTGAAGCTCTTGATGTCCTGACCGCCGATATCTATGATGAAGTCAACGTCCGGGCAGAAATATGCTGCTGCCTTGAAGTGTGCGACAGTCTCGACTATGCCGTGATCTATCGAAAGTCCGGATCTTATGAGGTCTTCGCCGTAGCCGGTGACAGCAGAGCCTTTTATCGTGATATCCGGGTTCATCTCAGCGTAGATACGCTTTACCTGATCGGCTATCTTGTCAAGGGGCTGTCCCTGGTTGGAGGAGTAGTGGTGATAGAGTATCCTGCCGTCGTCGGTGATGAGTACGAGCTTTGTCGTGGTCGAGCCTGCATCTATTCCGAGGTAGGCATCGCCCTTGTATTTGCGGATATCGGCGTATCCGAGGTCGAATCTTTTGTGGCGGTCGATGAATGCGTCGTACTCTGACTGGCTCGCAAAGAGCGGTTCTCCGGTGACGATATTGTCAGATGCCTTTGCGTTGGATATCTTGTCTATGAGAGTCTCTATATGGAAAGCATCGGAAGTCTCAGCGGCATAGAGAGAACAGCCGTATGCGACGAAAACAGGAGCTTCCTCCGGGAATACAGCGTGTTCGCTGTCGAGTCCGAGCGTCCTTACGAAAGCCTGCCTCAGACCTTTGAGGAAGAACAGCGGGCCGCCGAGGAAGAGGACTTTTCCCTCTATCGTCCTGCCCTGTGCAAGGCCTGAAACGGTCTGGTCAACGACAGCCTGGAATATGCTCGCAGCTATATCCTCACGTCTTGCTCCCTGATTGAGGAGCGGCTGTATGTCTGATTTTGCGAAAACTCCGCATCTTGAAGCTATCGGGTATATTTTCTGCGAACGCAGGGAAAGTTCGTCAAGCTCGTCAGCCGTAATGCCGAGAAGTGTAGCCATCTGGTCGATGAATGCACCTGTACCGCCGGCACATGAGCCGTTCATTCTCTGTTCTACTCCGCCTGTGAGGAAGATTATCTTAGCATCTTCGCCGCCGAGTTCTATAACGGCATCTGCATCAGGCTGCTTCTTCTTTACGGCGAGGAAGGCAGCGTGAACTTCCTGTACGAACGGTATCTGTGCGGAATTGGCAAGTCCGAGACCGGCTGAACCTGTGATACATACGGTGAAGCTGTCGTCCGGGTGATCTGCCTGTATTATCTTTAACTGGTCGGTCACAGTCTCCTTTACTTTGGAAAGGTGACGCTGATATTTTGAATAGATGATATTGCCCTCATCATCGGTGATAACTGTCTTGACGGTGGTAGAACCGACATCTATTCCAAGAGAATACTTTTTCGCCATTTTACACCTCATACTTGATCCTGATCGTTTTCAGGCTGTGAAGACTGAAAATGATGCGTTCTTAAAAAAATCTATACTTATATATTATATCACACCATGTGCAAAATGTCAAATTCTCCGTGATTTTTATAACAATTTACTTTATACCCCTTGCAATGCAGGGAAAAGTATAGTATAATATGTAGGATAATATGATCGGGGAGTATGGCTCAGTATTCCCCGGTAAAATGAAGGAGGAACAAAATGGCAAAATCCAAAGCTTCAGGCACAAGGCAGAAAGCCGTCAGAGCTAATATCACCTATGGTAAGAAAAAAGCTCCGGCATTGCCTGTGATAAAGCAGGAGAAGGTAAAATTCTGGCCGCTGTACTATCTGGCTGCCTTTCTGATACCGGCTCTGCTCACACTTGCTGCCTATGCCTATTTCGGAATGTACCCGTTCAATGAGAGATCTGTGCTGGCACTTGACCTCAATGCACAGTATATCTACTACTTTGAAGCTTTCCGTGACGCTTTCAGGGGCGACGGAACGATCTTCTACAACTGGAGCCGTAACCTCTCCGGTGAATTTATGGGTATATTGGGTTACTACGTCGCAAGCCCGTTCTCGTGGATAATCGTCGCAATGCCGAGGAGCATGATCCTCGAAGCGATGATGATAATGCAGCTCTGCAAGGTCGGTGCTGCCGGTCTGACTTTCAATATCTACATAAGAAAGTCAAAGAACACCCCGGCACTCCAGTCGGTGCTTTTCTCTACCATGTACGCTATGATGAGCTATGTAATGATACAGCTCATAGATCCTATGTGGATAGACGGTGCCGTATTCCTGCCGCTGATAATCCTCGGTGTTGAGTATCTCATCGACGACGGCAGAAAGATCAACTACATCATACCGCTGGCGATCATGTTCGTGGCAGAATTCTACATCGGATACATGATTGCTATTTTCGTGGCTCTGTATTTCTTCTACTATCTGATCTTCGGAACAAAGAGAAAATACAGCGGATTCTCTGAATATGCCAAGACATTCGGCATCATGGCGGTATCCACTATAGTCGTGCTGATGCTGAGCATATTCATGATACTGCCGGTATACAACGGACTTTCAATGGGTAAGTTCAACTTCTCCAAGCCGGACTACTCATACAAGCATATGTTCGAGCTTATCGAGCTTATACCTACACTTCTCCCGAACCAGTACTACTCTGTAAACGTTGACGAGAACACGAGAATGTACGGCAGACCGGAGATATATTCGGGTGTGCTTACGCTCGTACTCGTTCCGCTCTACTTCCTCAACAAGAAGATAAAGCGTAACAGAAAGCTCGGTCAGGGACTCCTCATGTTCATAATGCTCATAAGTATGTACGTAAAGCCTATCAACATGATGTGGCACGGCGGACAGGATCCTAACTGGCTCCCTTACAGATATTCATTCATCGTATCATTCATACTCGTTGCAATGGCAGCGGAGGTGTTTGCGAACCTCGACGGCTACAAGCTGCCGGTATACCAGCCTATCGGCGTATTTGCGGTGCTGGCGGTGCTGGTGTATATCTTCTACCTGAAGATGCCTTCGTTCAATTACAATGAGGACCGATACAACTACGTCGCTGTAAAGCCCTACAAGACGACGGAGACTTACCACCAGGATACGTGGACAGAACTCTGGCTCGGTACTCTTGCGATAGGTCTTATCCTTGCAGCATTCTATCTTATATATGTATATATGTACAGCCATACAAAGAGCAAGGCGAGCAAGACGATAATGACTGTTGCCTGTGCCGCTGTCGTATTCTTTGAGGCAGGCTACAACGGATATGATACATTCAAGAAGGTAAACAAGGAAGTTGCTTTCTCCGACCGCTCGACATATGAGGAGATACTGAGTGCTCCCGATGCCATGAAGACGCTCGATGCTATCGACAGCGGATTCTACAGGGCAGAGAAGACATATCAGCGATGCGTAAACGATAATATGGCTTACGGCCTGAAAGGTATCTCACATTCAAGCTCGGTCATGAACGCAAAGGCTATCAACTTCATCGAAGCTCTCGGCTACTTCACACAGAGCTATGAGACTCAGTACAAGGGAAATACTCCCGTTGCTGACTCGCTCCTCGGCATAAAGTACGTTCTCAACGATCCGGTGAGAAATTCCGGAAACCGTTCGCTCCTCGGCCCTACATACGTAAAGGTCGGTGAGACAAAGTACATCAACAATGTCAACAAGGAAGCACAGCTCGATATCTACGAGAACCCCGATGCTCTCTCGATAGGCTACGCTGCAAGCAGCGATATGCTCAAACTCGGACACCTCGGAAATGACAACCAGTTCAACAGCATGAACATCTACCTCAGCACTCTTACAGGAAATACAGCCTTTGAGACAAAAGAGGACGGAAGCATTGTTATCAACGACTTCAAGAAGTATTTCGTGAAGCTCGAACCCGAAGCCTATGAGGGCGATACTGTTTACGATCCTGCACAGGTACGCTACAGCATCTATACTCCTACAGACGAAAGAGGTCTTCAGGATCCTTCAAGAGCTCATATCTGCTACGATGCCGTGGCAAATGCTGCCGATCCTGTTGTAAATATGCACATCACTGCCGTAAACAACAACGAGATCTACCTCCATACCGATACAGAATTCACTCACGGTGTAAATATCTGGGTATCGAGCGAACAGGACGAGTACGGCAACTTCATCAACCACAAGGAGTACGGCTCTTATAATGAGAACCACCTCCGTCCGATCGCAAGGCTCGGAAGCTATCCGGCAGGCACTAAGCTTGAGATCCGCTTCACTATCCAGAAGACTTCCGGCTCGGCTTACTACACAGGTGTGAACGAGCATTTCATGTTCAAGCAGAACGGCGGTCTCCAGATATACGCTTTCGATTACGATGCTTTCCATGAGGATATCGAAAAGCTCAAGCAGAATCAGTGGAACATCGATGCTGAAAAGTCAAACGACAGATACCTCACAGGTACTGTAAATATCCCCGAAAATTCGATATTCTACACGACTATCCCCTACGAAAAGGGCTGGTCGATAAAGGTTGACGGCAAGAAAGTCGATAACCTCATCGTTTCAACTAAGCTTGAAGACGGTACTACTTCGCTTTCCAACACCGACGGCGGAGAAGGCGAGATAGCTCTCCTCCAGGCAACTATCGGAGTCAAGCTCCCGCCCGGAGAGCATACTATCTCTATGAAGTATACTCCTCCCGGATTCATGCTCGGAATATTCACGCTTATCCTCGGAATCGCTGTGCTTGTGATGTTCTACATCTACGACAGAAAGCACAATGAAGTCCTTATCGAACGCCAGAAGGAAAGGGAACGCAGAAAGCTCGGTCTTCCGGAAGAAGAACCTGAGGAGGAAGCTCCCAAGAAGAAGGTAAAGATCATCAAGTCAAAGGGTGCTCCGACAGAAGATGCAGAAGAAAAACCTGCACCGGCTGAAAAGGAAGAGGAAAAACCCGCTGAGGAAGAGTCTGCCGATGATGATGAAAAACCTGCACAGCCGGAAGAAACTTCCGGGACAGCAGATGAGTCTTCATCTGAGACTGTGGACGATACCGCAGAGGAAGAGCCTGAAAAGCCGGAAAAAGCCGCTCCTGCAAAGAATAACAGCAATAAGCCCAAGAACGGCGGCAAGAAAAATAACAACAGCGGCAAAAAGAAGAAAAAGAAAAAATAATAAAATTTGGGGAGACCTTATATGAAAGGTCTCCCCAAAATTTTTTTTTCAAAAGATTTTCTACGCTGGAAGTTTCAGAAAAAAGTTTGAGGGAAACCCTCTTTAAAAGGGTTTCCCTCGATAATAGATATATTTTATTTGCACCGGAGATCATACAGCGGCGGCTGCGGCTGGCTGGTGATTGTCTGCTGCTCTGTTTACAGAAGATTTCTTGGCTTCTTTTGCGGCAGGCTTGTCCGGTACGCTGACTTTTTCTATATCAGCACCGAGAGCACGGAGCTTGCCTTCCATGCAGTCGTAGCCTCTTTCGATATGGTATATATCCTCTATCTCTGTGATTCCGCTTGCAGCGAGTCCTGCGATTATAAGTGCAGCACCGGCACGGAGGTCACAGGCTTTTACAGGAGCTCCCATGAGCTTTCCCGTACCTTCGATGAGAGCGACTTTTCCGTTGACTGTTATATCCGCTCCCATACGGCGAAGCTCATCTACATAGCCGAAACGCTGATCCCAGATATTCTCTGTGATGATGCTCGTACCCTCTGCGAGTGTGAGGAGAGCGGCTATCTGTGACTGCATATCCGTCGGGAATCCCGGATGCGGAGCAGTCTTGATGTTTGTCTTTACGAGCGGAGAATCCACCCATACACGTATGCTGTCGTCGAACTGTTCGATATTTACGCCGATCTTTTCGAGCTTTTTGGTTATCGATTCAAGGTGCTTGGGGATAACGTTCTTGATTATAGCGTCGCCCTTTGTCGCTGCTATAGCCACCATGAAAGTGCCTGCTTCGATCTGATCGGGGATAACTGCATATGTCGTTCCGTGGAGGTGTTTTACGCCTCTGATCTTGATAACGTCTGTACCTGCACCCATGATATTTGCACCCATTGAGTTGAGGAAGTTCGCAAGATCGACGATATGCGGTTCTTTTGCGGCGTTTTCGATAACAGTGAGTCCCTCTGCCTTTACAGCAGCGAGCATTGCGTTCATAGTCGCACCGACTGTTACAACGTCGAAGAATATCTGATTTCCTGTGAGTTTGCTGGCTTTGAGGTCGATCATTCCCTGACTGAGAGTATAATCTGCACCGAGAGCTGTGAATGCCTTGAGATGCTGGTCTATCGGTCTGTCACCGAGGGGACATCCGCCGGGCATGGAGACTCTTGCCTTGTTGAATTTTCCGAGAAGAGCCCCTAAGAAGTAATATGAAGCACGCATTTTTCGTGCTGTCTCATAGGGGACACAGCATTTTGTGATCTTTGTAGGATCGATCCTGTAGGCATCGTGACCTGCCGGAGTTACCTCCGCACCCATTTCTTCGAGGATACGCAGGCTGATGACAACATCACTGATGGAAGGAACGTTTTCAATAACACATGGCTCATCTGAAAGGATAACAGCCGGAAGTATAGCTACTGCGGCATTTTTCGCACCGCTGATCGATACTTCTCCTGTGAGGCGTCTGCCGCCTTTGATAACAAATTTATCCAAAATGAATACTCTCCTTATTTTCCGGAAGGATATGCACGTCTTCCGGATATCTTTCTTCTGCTGCACTTCGTACAGCGGGACACATATTTAAAATAATATCATTTATAATCGGACATATACCAGCGTAATTCGCCGCCGTCGTATTCTCCGACTTTCATGGACTCTATGACTACCGGTTCAACGGGCTTGTCTGAGTCATCTGTTTCTGTTTTCTGTATTTCAAATACTACATCAAGTCCGTCGTAGACCTGTCCGAAGACGGTATAGCTGCCGTCGAGGAAAGGTGTGCCGCCCTGAGTAGAGTATATCTTGGTCTGTTCTTCGGAATATCCTGCTGAAGTAAGCTCGTCCTCTGAGTACACCTGACCGGTGACTATATAGAACTGGCTTCCGTTCGTTGCGGTAGAGCCGCTGTTTGCGTAGGCGACAGCACCTGCTGCGTGGATAAGGTGGGGATCTGTGCCGCCGTCGAACTTGCCGCCCCAGATCGATTCGCCGCCTGTGCCGTTTCCTTCGGGATCGCCTCCCTGTATCATGAAGTCGTTTATGACTCTGTGGAAAGTAAGGCCGTCGTAGTAGCCTTCCTTGGCGTGTTCGATGAAGTTTTCAACGCCCTTGTCGGCGTATTCCGGGAAGAAGCGGATCTTTACGGTGCCGTAGTCCTTGATGTTCATCTCGACTATGGTATCTCCCTCTTCCGGAGGAGTGAAGTTTGCAACGGGGATAGTTTCTGCCTTGATAGAATCCATGTCGTAATCCGAGGGATAGAATTTAACTTCTTCTCCGTCGTATTCACCGACCTTGACGGATTCCATTATGATATCGTTGTACGGCTTGTCATTGCCGTCAGCAGCGGCTTTTGACACCTTGAAGACGACATCGAGGCCGGAGTAGACCTGACCGAAGACGGTATACTGACCGTCGAGCCACGGAGCTCCGCCGTATTTCTTGTATATCTCCTTGTTTGCATCGGTCAATTTGATGCCGTAGTAGGATTCCATATTAGCGATATCGGCATCGTCATATGTCGTACCTGTCACTATATAGAACTGGCTTCCGTCGGTAGCGGTGCTTCCGCTGTTGGCGTATACCAATGCACCGGCACAGTTGATGAGGTGAGGATCGCTTCCTCCGTCGAATTCGCCGCCCCATATGGACTCGCCGCCCATTCCTGTACCTTCGGGATCGCCTCCCTGTATCATGAAATCGTTTATAACTCTGTGGAAAGTAAGACCGTCGTAGTAGCCTTTTTCGGCAAGACCGATGAAGTTTTCAACACCCTTGTCGGCGTACTCCGGGAAAAGTCTTATCCTGACTTCGCCGTAGTCCTTGATATTCATAATGATGATCTTATCGCCTTTTTCGGGCTTGGTGTAGTTCACTGCATCGACGGCAGCCGCCTGTGGAGCATCAGCTCCGGAGCTGGCAGCAGGCTCTTTTTCATTGCCGGCGGAAGGACTGCCGGATTCACCCGCTGTATCTGAGACTGAAACACTGATATCCGGATCTTTTCCGCATGATGCAAGAGAAGCAGCAGCGGCAAGACACAGAGCAGCAGCGATAGCTCTTTTAAACATGGATCTCACTCCTTGAAATAATAAACATCGGGCATACGGCATATCACAGCCTTACAGCCCTGTATATACAGTTTCTGAGTATATAATTCAACTTATTTATTATACATCAAAAACCATTTTTTGTAAATAGGCAGATGTTATTTTTGTGATAAACACGTAAAGCCGTTGTAAAAAGTGCTTATATTTATTAAATATTGACTTAATCATCAACACTTTCCGTTGGCTTTTCCTGCTCGGAATAGGTATCTGTGCGGACAGAGAGTATCATCACATCGTCCGAGGGGGTGTGGTACATACCGTTGTCCACGGCATCGACCGATGCAAGTTTGTCGATGACATCGAGTCCCTGATAGGTCTGACCGATGACTGTCATCTGCTGGGAGAAGTTCGGGATACCTCCGAGGGAGATGAAAGCGTCGGAGAGCTTTTCGCCGGCAGAGCTTTCCCTGAGCTGTTTTTTGATATCGTCGGTGAATTCTATCGTATTCACGAAAGTAAGGCGGCTGCCGCAGTAGTAAGTACCGCCGCCGAGTATCTTTTCCTTAAAGCTTCTGTCGAACAGGGTGATATCGCAGCAGACAGCACCTCTGAACGGCCAGAGATCCTGGTCAAGCTCACGCTTTATGTGTTCGTGTGAGTCGGAGGAATCGAAGCTGCCGTCTTTCTTTTTAGAGCCGCCCGAAGAATATGCACCGCTGTTTGAATCGTAAATATAGGTGTTGTCGTAATAGCCGCTTTCGGCAAGCTCTGTGAAGTTCTTCACGGCTTCCGGGCAGCGGTCGGGATAAAGCACGAAGCGGAACTCTCCGAGGGAAGTCTCGACGATCGCTATCGGATCGCCCTCCTTCGGCTTTTCGAGCTGTATGAGTTCCATAGTATCTACATCTATGGAGATATAGGTATTGTTCTTGTCTCTCACGTTGGAGATCAGCATGAGCATAAGCGAAAGTATGCCCATAGAAAGTGACATTATAATAAGGACTTTTAGAAATTTCTTGTTTTCTCTTTTCATTGCGTGACCTCTGGCGAAAGATTACAGGACTATTACAGGAACAGTCTGCCATAATGTCATTATACACAAACGTATTCGTTTTGTCAATGCTTTTTTTCGTTATTTTCCGAAATTTTCCGGCAAAAAGCAGAAATTTCTTCATATTTATTATTTGCTGAGGTCTGTTTTATATACATAAGCAATATAATACATATAAAAAACAGATCAAAAAGAAAAGACCGGAAAAAACCGGTCTTTCTGGCATAAACTGGAAATTATCTGACAACAGAGAATTTTGTCTCTGCAACGACAGTCTCTCCGCTGGCAGTCTTGGCTGTTATCCTGTACAGATAGTTGCCTGCTTCGAGCGTATTGAAAGTGAGGTCGTTGTCGAATACTCTTCTGAGGTCGTAGGAAGTGGAGTTCGGGTAATCTTCGCAGTAGAGGAACTTCGTGCTTCCGCCGGCAGAATATACACCGCCGTATACCTTTGTGATATTGCTTCCGGAATTGATGATGCCGCCGATGATGCAGGGTGAGCCTTTCTGGATAGTTGCTGTCGGCAGGATCTTGCCGGAGATCGAGACTCCTGCACCGGAAGAAGATGAAGACGAACTCTGTGAACCGCCGCCTACTGTGAACTTCGATTCGGCAGCGACAGTCTCGCCCTTTGCTGTTTTAGCTGTTATCTTATATATGTAGTTTCCGGCAGGGAGAGTATTGAAAGTAAGCTCGTTGTCGAACTTTCTTCTGAGGTCGTAAGATGTGGAGTTCGGGTAGTCTTCGCAGTAGAGCAGGACTGACTTTCCGTCAGCAGAGTATACACCGCCGTAAACTTCACTGATATTGATGCCTGAATTGATGATACCGCCGATGATGCAGACAGAACCCTTTGCAAGATCGCCTGTGGGGACGATCTTTCCTGATACAGAGATCCCTGCATTTGAAGAAGACGAAGACGAACTCTGTGAGCCGCCGCCTACAGTGAACGGTGATTCAACGACAGTGATCGCACCGCCTGCGTTCTGGGCTGTGATCTTGTATACATAGTTTCCGGCAGGGAGCGTATTGAAAGTAAGCTCATTGTCGAATTTTCTTCTGAGGTCGTAAGATGCTGTATTCGGGTAATCTTCGCAGTAGAGAACGGCATTTTTTCCGTCAGATGTATAAACACCGCCGTAGACTTTTCCGATGCTCACGCCCGAATTGATGATACCGCCGATGATGTAGGGAGCTCCCTTTGCAAGATTGCCTGTAGGAGCTATCTTTCCGGAGATAGTGATAGTCGTATTTGACGGTGAAGAAGAATTCTGTGAGCCGCCGCCTACAGTGAACTTCGATTCAGCAACGACAGTCTCGCCCTTTTCGGTCTTGGCTGTTATCCTGTATACATAGTTTCCTATAGCAAGCGTATTGAAAGTAAGCTCGTTGTCGAACTTCTTTCTGAGGTCGTAAGATGCTGTATTCGGGTAATCTTCGCAGTAGAGAACGGCATTTTTTCCGTCAGATGTATATATACCGCCGTAGACTTTATTGATGCTGATGCCTGAATTGATAATGCCGCCGATGATGCAGGGTGAACCCTTTGCGAGGTCGCCTGTGGGGACGATCTTGCCGGAGATAGTGGGTGCGGCGTTTGCTGAGGCTGCGGAAGAACTCTGTGAGCCGCCGCCTACAGTGAATTTCGATTCAGCAACGACATTTTCGCCGTTTGCGTTCTGAGCTGTTATTTTATATAAATAATTTCCGGCAGCGAGCGTATTGAAAGTGATATCGTTATCGAACTTTCTGCCGAGGTCGTAAGCTGTGGCGTTCGGGTAGTCTTCGCAGTAGAGTATCCTTGTGCTGCCGTCGGCTGAATAAACACCGCCGCTGACTTTGCTTATAGTGCTTCCGGAACTGATGACACCGCCGATAGAATAGCCTCTTCCCCTCTGGAGATCACCTGTCGGCACGATCTTTCCTGAAACGGAGATGCCTGTGCCGGAAGATGCAGCCTGTGCAGAACCACCGACTGTGAATTTCGATTCAGCAACGACAACGTCTGCCTGTACCGTTCTGACAGCTATCTTGTACGTATATGTACCTGCCGGAAGGATATTGAATGCGAGTTCGTTGTCGAATTTCGTTCTGAGGTCGTAATAGGTAGATGAAGGGGAATCCTCGCAGTAGATTATCTTTGTAGTGCCGTCGGCAGCGTAGATTCCTCCGAATACCTGTAGAATGGTGTAGTCCGAGCTTATAGCACCGCCGATAGAATACGGTTTTCCCATAGAAAGCTCGCCTGTAGGAACGACTATGCCGGATACGTTTATGCCGAGTTCCTGAGCAAGACGCTCAGCTTCCGTTACAGCCTGTGCGGTCATAAGATCTGATGAAGATGTGAATGGAACTGATACAGCAGTCATTGTCAGTGCAAGGGCTGCGGCTGTTCCTATTAAAATTTTATTTTTCATAATTAGCCTCCTTGCTGTTATGTCATGAAACTGATATTTATAATGACCGTTCCGGTCATATTTATATTATAGCACTATAATATATTTATTGCAAGCACTTTTTGTGCCTCTGTAAAATAAAATACAATGATACGTCAGCGGCATATGTGCCTGAAAAATAAAAAACCGCCCGTTAAAAAGCGGCTTCTGGAGCTTGTGACGGGACTCGAACCTGCGACCTGCTCATTACGAATGAGCTGCACTACCAACTGTGCTACACAAGCATCTATCAAGGGGCGGAGAGTACCGCCCTTATTTTCATATCTGCGGTCTGCAAGCATCTTCGTCTTCGGACTCGACAAAATTAAAGTCGCCCATCTGACGGATACGCTTCTTTACGTAAAGTGCTATTGCCGGAATGTTTATCATATTAAGCTCATTTGCAAATTCCGATGCCTGAGCTATCGAGAGCGAACGATCCTCTGTCTCCGGGATATTCACAACAGGTGAGAACGTGAGGTTCTGCATATGATTTCCCTTGAGTTCACAGTGGTAATCCTTGGGAACGACATTCTTTTCGGCACAGACGTACTTCCTGATGAACTCATGCTTGACGAGCCATACCTGAAGCTTCCTGTAATCATAGATGATATCTTCCGGTGTATCGTCGTCCATATAATAAAGGAAAAGTGCAGAGAGATCACTTAAAATGAATACCTTATCAAGGCCGTAGTCATTGAAATACACATGGCGTATAGCACACTGCAATGCGAACTTATCCATAGCGGACACCTCCCGGTCATATCTGTCAGATAATATTATACAGCATTGCGAGCGAAATGTCAATAGCGGTTTTGAAGTTAAATCAATGAATTATTGCTGGACTCTGTCTGGTTTGTGCATTCTGCTATAAAAAATGCCTTATAATTGTAAAATAAATCAAATTCTATTGACACGGAGTCTATGATTTGCTATAATGACGTTATACATGATAAACTGTAAATATACGTATTTCTGCTGTCCGGCACTGTTCCGGAAGATAATTATAAACTGATGTGTAATAAAGAAAAAAAAGAGATAATCGTGATGACCTCATCTGTGATCGTTCTGTTCGGTCTTCTGACTGCGGCTTTTGCGTGGATGTGGTATTCATATTACAGCATCGAGATAGTCATGCCGTTCTACAGACGTGGGAACTGGGCAATGATATGGATATATTCCATTCTCGTGTGGCTGTATTTCAAGACTTTCGGAGGTATCGCTTCGGGCTACCTCAAGAGGACGGATATGTTTCTTTCACAGATAGTATCCGTCGTCGCTGTGAACGTCACGGCTTACCTTGTCGTGAGCCTTGTGGGACGGCGGTTCATGCCGCTCGCTCCCGATATCGTGCTGACGTTCGCTGATCTCGGCATAATATCGCTGTGGACGCTCGTGAGCAGCAAGGTGCTTTTCATGCTGTGTCCTCCGAGAAAGCTCGTCATCGTCCACGGTGACAGCCGTGCTGCCGATCTCGTCCTTAAAATGAGCAGCCGTGTCGATAAATATATGATCTGCGAGGCTGTGAGCATAAGCGAGGGCGAGAAGCTTATCCGTGAGATAATACTCACCTATGAGGGCGTGATATTCTGCGGCGTGCCGGAGGATATGCGTGACAGCCTGCTGTGCTTCTGCTATGAGAATTCGCTGACGGCTTATATATCGCCGGACGTTTCGGATATTTTAATAAGAGGTGCAGAGGATATAAGGCTTTTCGACACTCCGCTCATACTCTGCCGTGGATTCGGCATAACTCCGGAAAAGCTCTTCCTGAAGAGATGCTTTGATATAGTTTTCTCGGCGGTGATGCTCGTTGTCCTTTCACCGGTGATGCTCATTGCTGCTCTTGCGGTGCTTATCTGCGACGGAGCTCCCGTCATCTACAAGCAGAAGCGGCTCACCCGTGACGGTAAGATATTCGATGTCTATAAATTCCGCAGCATGGTAAGAGATGCCGAAAAGAACGGCATACCGCAGCTCTCTGCCGGAAACGACAGCAGAGTCACTCCCGTCGGCAGGATACTGAGAAAATTCCGCATAGACGAACTTCCCCAGCTCGTCAATATACTAAAGGGCGATATGTCCGTCGTAGGTCCCCGCCCCGAAAGGCCGGAACTCGCTGCCGAGTACGAAAAGGAGATGCCCCAGTTCAGATACAGGCTAAAGGTAAAAGCCGGTCTGACAGGCTATGCACAGGTGACGGGAAGATACGATACTTCCCCGGCCGATAAGCTCAAAATGGATCTTATGTATATAGAGAACTACTCGTTCCTTATGGATCTGAGAATGATACTGATGACTGTAAAAGCAGTCATTTTTCCTGCCGGCAGCAGTACCGGCAGCCCGGAGGATAGTGACAAAATGCTTTCCGGAGAGGAGAAAGATAAATGAAGATCACAGCAGTCATAATGGCTGGCGGCAGCGGTGTCCGCTTCTGGCCTAAAAGCAGGAACAACTGTCCGAAACAGTTCCTTTCACTCACCAAAGACGGCGAGACTATGATACAGAAAACAGTAAGGCGTATCCGCCGGCTCGTTCCCGATGAGGATATATTCATCGTGACGAATGAAGCTTATATGGAGCTTGCCTCGCAGCAGCTCTCCGGCATACCGGCTGAGAATTTCCTCGCTGAACCCTGCTCGAAGAATACCGCCCCGTGCATTGCGTATGCGGCGGAAGTCATAAAGAAAAAATACGGCGATGCGGTCATGATCGTGCTTCCGTCGGATCATCTCGTGAGATTTGAGGAGCTTTTCATAAGTGCCTTGAAAAAGGCCGCAAGCGTTGCCTGTGAGGGCGAAAAGCTCGTAACTATCGGCATAACTCCCTCTTACCCGGAGACAGGCTACGGATATATCCGCTTCGGTGAGGAGAAGAACGGTGCTTTTGAAGTGCATCACTTTGCCGAAAAACCAGACCGCCAGACAGCGAGCAAATATATCATGTCCGGAAAATATCTCTGGAACAGCGGAGTGTTCGTGTGGCAGACTTCTTCCTTCCTTGCACAGCTCGAAAAATATCTCCCCGATGTCTACAGGAGTGCCTGTGCCATAGGAGAAGCGGTCGGTGACGCTGACAGCAGCACGAAGATCAGGGACATCTACGGAGATATGATGAACATTTCAATAGATACAGGCCTTATGGAACGTTCGCCGGATATCTACGTTATCCCCGGAAGCTTCGGCTGGGACGATGTAGGGAGCTGGGGAGCAGTCGCACGTATAAACGACACGGACGACGATATGAATTATTCCGAGGGCGATGTCGTGTCGGTCGGCAATAAGAGGACTGTCATCTGCGGAGGGAAACGCCTCGTCGCTGCGGCAGGCCTTGATGATATTATAATAGTAGATACTGACGATGTTCTGCTCGTCTGTGCAAAGAACAGCACATCTGACATCAGGAAGATCGTCGCACAGCTCTCTGCACAGGGCAGAGAGGATCTGATCTGATCTACAGTCAGGAAAGGATAAGGATATGAAAAAAGCACTTATCACCGGTATCACCGGTCAGGACGGCTCTTATCTCGCTGAGCTGCTCCTCGATAAAGGATATGAAGTCTACGGCCTGTGGAGGAGAAAAGCTTCCGCCGACCACGGCAATGCTGAACATCTCAAAGGAAAAGTAAGATTCATCTACGGCGATATGACCGATCCGGTATCTCTTATATCCGCTATGGAGACTTCGCAGGCTGATGAGGTGTACAACCTCGCCGCACAGTCGTTCGTGGCTGCAAGCTGGAATTCTCCCATATGCACGGCTGAGATAAACGCTGTCGGCGTTACGGGTATGCTCGAAGCCGTGAGAGTCGTGAACAGCGATGCACATTTCTATCAGGCTTCGACTTCGGAGATGTTCGGACTCGTTCAGGAGACTCCGCAGAGAGAGACTACTCCATTCTATCCGAGAAGCCCCTACGGAGCGGCAAAGCTCTACGGCCACTGGATCACAAGGAATTACCGTGAGAGCTACGGTATGTTCGCCTGTGCCGGTATCCTGTTCAACCACGAATCGGAACGCAGGGGACTTGAATTCGTCACAAGAAAGATAACAGATGCCGCAGCAAGGATAAAATACGGCCTGCTCGACTGCGTACACCTCGGAAACCTCGACGCTAAGCGTGACTGGGGACATTCGCAGGATTACGTGAGAGCTATGTGGCTCATGCTCCAGCAGGAAAAGCCGGACGATTATGTCATAGCTTCAGGCGAGACAAGGACGGTGCGTGAATTCGCACAGACTGCCTTCGCCCGTGCCGGCATCGACATAGAATGGCACGGCAGCGGCATAGACGAATACGGCATCGACAAGAAGACGGGAAAAACTGTCGTGAAGGTCGATCCGCAGTTCTTCCGCCCGGCTGAGGTAGATGTCCTCCTCGGTGATCCCTCAAAGGCTGAGAAAGTCCTCGGCTGGAAGAGAGAGATCTCGTTCGAGGAACTCGTCGGCAGAATGGCAGATGCAGACATGGAACGCATCAGAAGTATGCTATGAGGATAACTTTTGACGCTGCACCGCTCGTTTCCGGGAAACTCACCGGCATCGGCAGGTGCGAAAAGGAACAGACTGCGGCTCTTGCCGCAATGTTCAGGGAAGACCGGTGCGAATACAGCTTCTTCACGAGCGGAAAAGATGACCGCATGGAACATATGAGGAAGCTCGCCGGAAAAAACATAAAGCTGAACCCGTCATCATTTTCGGGGTATATCTACAGGGCGGCTTCGGCTGCCGTGCCTGTGCCGTATTCGTATTTTTTCGGCAGACGGTCGGATATAACTCATTTTTTTAATTATATAGTCCCTGCCGGAGTACACGGCAGAAAAGTCGTCACGGTACACGATATGGTCTGCAAGGCCTTTCCGGAGACTGTGAGGACAAGGACAAGACTCATGCTCGCTGCCGGTCTTGAAAAGTCCATGCAGCGTGCGGATATCATCGTTACGGATTCGGAGTTCTCACGCCGGGAGATAGACAAGTATTACCCGGAATATTCTGAAAAAGTCAGAGTCGTGTACTGCGGCACTGAAACGAATATCTTCCGCCCGATAAGCAGCCCGGAGACTGTCGGGGCTGTGAAGCAGTATCTCGGCATAAGCGGCAGCTATTTCCTCTATATAGGCACTGTCGAACCGAGAAAGAACCTGCTGCGGCTCGTCAGGGCTTACAGGCTCTTTCTGGAGAATCACAGCGGAGATGTCCCGAAGCTCGTCCTTGCCGGTGCCAAAGGCTGGCTGTGCGGCGATATCTACGAGGAAGTCTCACGCCCGGAGCTTGAGGGGAAAGTTATCCTCACAGGCTACGTCCCGGACAGCCATATGCCGTACCTCATGAACGGTGCGGAAGCTTTCCTGTTCCCGTCGCTGTATGAGGGATTCGGACTTCCGCCGCTCGAAGCTATGGCGTGCGGCGTGCCGGTGCTTACATCGGCATAGGCATCTCTCCCGTAAGTCGTGGGAGACTGTGCGGTCGTATGCGATGCGTATTCTTCTGTGAACATTGCGGAGGGCATGAGCAGGATATATTCGGACAGGGAACTCAGAAAGCGGCTCAGCCGTGACGGTGTCAGGAGAGCTGCTCTTTTCAGTTGGGAAAGTTCCGCTGAAAAGCTTCACCGTATCTATTCGGAGCTGTTGAGATGAACAATATCAGGGTACTTGAAGTAAATAAAGCGTATTTTCCGCATATAGGCGGTATAGAGACTGTGGTGAGGCAGTACACCGAGGGGCTTGGGAGACTTCCGGGCGTGTCGGTGAAGGTGCTTGCCTGCCGGAGCGGAGCAGGAAGGACTCTGCGACGCAGAGTGAACGGGATCGATGTCACCTTTGCGGGGAGCATCGGGACGTATCTTTCGTGTCCGGTATCGCTGCCGTTCATAGGGTATTTCAGGAAAATGGCTGCAAAGTCGGACGTGGTGCATATCCACTTCCCTTTCCCGCTGGCTGACATAGCTCTGCTTTTGTCGGGATTCAGGGGGAAGGTCATAGTATCGTGGCACAGCGATATCATAAGCCAGAAAAGGCTCATGCCGCTGTACCGGCCTTTCATGAGATATCTCCTTGACAGGGCGGACTGTATACTCGCCGCTACGGAAGGTCATATCTCCGGCTCGGACGTGCTGGGCAGATACCGGCATAAGTGCCGGATACTCCCTTACGGCATACGAGCGGAACAGTTCTCCGGCAGCGGAGATGATTTCCTCACGGAGAAATGCTCCGGGAAGGACAGCGTGAAGCTCCTCTTCACGGGAAGACTCGTCTACTATAAGGGCATAGATGTCCTTATCAGGGCAGCCGCAAAGACTGACGGCTGCGAACTGTTCATTGCCGGCGACGGCATACTCCGGGAAGAACTCGAAGACCTTGCCGTGAGATGCGGCATCGGAAGCAGAGTGCATTTCCTCGGTACGCTTACTGACGACGAACTCCGCAGAGCTTATGCGGACTGTGATATATTCGTCCTGCCGTCGGTAAAACGCAGCGAAGCTTTCGGACTGGTGCAGCTCGAAGCTATGGCTTCGGGGAAGCCGGTCATAAATACACGCCTCCGGTCAGGCGTGCCGTGCGTGAGCCTTCACGGAAAGACAGGCATAACTGTCCGTCCGGGTGATGCTGATATGCTCGCTGCGGCGATAAACAGGCTCGCCTCCGACAGCCGCCTGCGTCAGGAACTCGGCAGGAGAGGCAGGGAACGTGTTATGGAAGTCTTCGATGAGGAGAAAACTATTCAGAAGCTCCGTGATATGATCTCAGAGCAGTAATATTATTAAATTATATATATGAGGTGGTCATTATGGCAGATATCAAAATCACAAGAGAACGTATGCTCACTTTCAACGGTCATGAGCGTGTAAGCACTTTCAAGGCGGCTGCTAAGCTGGAAGAATTCGGTGAGAAACAGAACGAGGCAAATGAGCTTCTCGCTATCCACATCACCGAACTTATCCGCCGTGTCTGTGTGCTTGAGGAAAAACAGTCACAGACTACAGAGATACTCCGCAGGATAGTCACCGAGCTTTCGGGTGCTAAAAAGGAACTCGACAGGGTAAGGCTCACGGAAAAGCTCAACTCCGGTGCTATCGAGAGACTCGACAACGCTATCAGGATCGCTCAGGGCGGACTTGATGAGGAGACCGCTGCTGATGAAGCTGCGGAAGAAGAAAAAATTGACCAGCAGTCAGAAGAAAATAGTGAAGATGTATGAAAGCACTCCCACGCTCTTGACTTTGAGTAATAATTGATATATTATATTTATGTCCGGGCGGATATGCTTCCGGCTGGGACTTTAACAATGAAAGAAGGTGTTGTAATGGACAATATGATGGAGGAACTCAGTTCCAAAACAGCCTTTACGATACATATTTTGGGACACAGCATACCGATCGCTGATTCGTGCGTCGTGACGTGGATAATCATGGGAGCGATAGTCCTGCTGTCGATAATTTTCACGCATAAGCTGAAAAAAGTGCCTACAGGCTCTCAGTGCATACTCGAAGGCATCGCAGAGTGGCTGGATAAATTCTTACTCGACATACTCGGTCATAAGGGAAAGAAGTATCTGCCGTTCCTTAAAACGCTGATAATCTATATAGCCTTTGCCAATCTTATAGGCCTGTTCGGATTCGTGCCGCCGACAAAGGATATCAATGTCACGGCTGCTCTGGCTGGTATAGCTATAATATTCGTGCAGATGACGTTCATCATCGAAAAAGGCCTGCTGAAATGGCTCAAGAGCCTGCTCAATCCGATCAATCTCCTTGACCTCATAACACGTCCGCTTTCACTTTGTATGCGACTGTTCGGAAACGTACTCGGTGCATTCGTTGTTATGGAGCTTATCAAGAAGGGCATATGTGCGATAGGCGTTCCGGTCATCGCAAGTGCTTACTTCGATATTTTCGACGGACTCTTACAGGCTTATGTATTCGTATTCCTGACTTCGCTCTATACGTCTGAAGCCATTGAAGAAGAATAAGGATCAATTCCACGGAGGTAAATATTATGGGAATAATGGCGTTAGGTGCGGGTATCGCCGTTCTTACAGGTGCAGGAGCAGGTATCGGAATCGGTATCGCAACTGCTAAGGCTACAGAATCTATCGCCCGTCAGCCGGAAGCCAAGGGAGACATCAGAACTGCTCTCCTGCTCGGCTGTGCGTTGGCAGAAGCTACCGCTATCTACGGTTTCGTTATAGCCCTTCTTATCTGGGGCAAGATGTGATGACAGTCAGCGTGGGATACGCTGACTAAAATA
>CADBQF010000107.1 GCA_902796705.1 Ruminococcus flavefaciens | reverse complement strand
GTGATAGTCGCATTTGCTCCGGCGAGGAAGATATCTCTTCCGGAATCCGGAACAAGTCCTCTGCCGGCTGCTATCCTTATATACACATCGGGAATGATATACCTGAATATCGCTACCGTCCTTATAACGTCCTCTGCCGTGAGCCTTTCATTGTTTTCAAGAGGCGTTCCCGGTATCGGCATGAGTGCATTTATCGGGACTGAGCTTACTCCGAGTTCCCTGAGAGTGAATGCCATATCTATCCTGTCATCCCATGTCTCTCCCATACCGATTATTCCTCCGGAACAGACCTGAAATCCGGCTTTCTTTGCTCTTGCGATACATTTCAGCTTATCGTCGAATGTATGTGTTGTGCATATCTCCGGGAAGAACCTGCGTGAAGTCTCTATATTGCAGTGATATCTCCTTACACCTGCTTCGTAGAGCCTTCTGAACTGTTCTTCGCTGAGAAGTCCGAGCGATGCACAAAGAGCTATGCCCGTTTTTTCCTTCATCGTGCGGAAAGCTGAAAGGGCTTTCTCGAAATCGTTTCCTTTCAGAGTTCTTCCGGCTGTTACGATAGCAAATCTGTGTACGCCCTTTGAGTCGTTATGGAGACATTCCTTGAGTATCTCCGATTCTTCGAGAAAGCCGTATTCTTCTATACCGGTGCAGTTGTGTGCGGACTGGGCACAGAATTTGCAGTTCTCCTGACATTTTCCGCTCTTTCCGTTTATTATGCTGCAAAGGTCGATATGTTCTCCGCAGAGTTTGCGGCGGATAGTATCTGCACCTTCTTTGACTTTGCCGATATCGGCTGCTGTAAGATATGAAAGCTCCTTATCGCCTTTTTGAAGTCTCCTGCCTGCAATTATCTCATCGGCAAGCATTTTTAGATCAGTCATAAAGCACCTCCTGCATCACGCTGCGTTGTAGATATTGTTTTTTTCAAGGACAGGTATGAGTCTTCTGCCAAGCTCTGAGGCAAACACACTGAGAAGTATATCTCCGGGGAGCGGTATAAGCACAAGGCTCATGAGGAGCTTGCCTACAGGGACATCGCTTCCGAGGTATACCTTAGAGATGAAGAAGTAGTACACGACTCCGGCTGCATATACCACAACGAGTCCCGAAAGCGTTCCGGCAAGAAGTCTGCGGAATGTCGGTTCGCCGCCGTGGGCGATCTTTCCTGTGATGTATGCACCTGCGATGAATCCGAGCAGATAGCCGAAAGTCGGCTCTAATACATATCCCGGCCCTCCGCCTTTTGTGAATACGGGTATGCCCATGAGTCCTATCGCCACATAGACCGCAACAGCCGCTGCACCTTTCCTTGCTCCGAGTATGAGTCCGGCAAGCGTCGTGAAGAGGAGCTGCAAAGTTATAGGACAAAGCGGCATGGGTATTTTCAGGAATGCACCTGCTGCTGAAAGTGCTGCGAACATTGCGATAAGTACCATATCTTTCGTTTTCATAAATTCATCTCCTGTGATATTCTGTGAACCTGTTTCATTGTTCTGGTTGACGAGTTCCGAAAAATATTATATCACAGGAAAAAGATTTTGTCAACCATTATTTTATTTCCGGGTGACGATATTATTTCTTACGCTTTTCGCCTGTTTTAGTGCCACGCAGCGTTATTCCCATGTCATAATCATCAAGGAAATGATGCCGCTCTTCCCCTTTGTGATACGAGATGAGCGTCTGGAGATTGACATTTTCAACGCTGCGGAAAATATTCATATCAACAGCCGGATCGTTCTGGCGGAGCTGACGCAGGAGCATTTTTACATCGTGACGCTTTGATCTGCCCTTGCTGCCGGACTTGTTCTTTTCGGTGACGCTGCACGCACAGTCGATGAAATCAAGTCCGCACTGTTCCTTCCATGAGATGATATCGCTCTCCCTGACGAGATACAGCGGACGTATCACCTGCATTCCCTCATAGTTCTCGCTGTAGAGCTTCGGCATCATCGTCTGTACCTGCGAGCCGTAGAGCATTCCCATGAGGATAGTTTCTATCACATCATCAAAATGATGACCGAGTGCTATCTTATTGCAGCCAAGTTCCTGAGCAGTCTTGTAAAGCGAGCCTCTCCTTAGCCTTGCACAGAGAAAGCACGGATTATCGCTTACTTTATCGACAGAGCTGAATATCCTTGTCTTGTAAAGTGTTACCGGTATACCGAGCTTATCGGCATTTTCTGCATTTTTCTCCCTGTTTGCCTCACTGTACCCCGGATCCATAGAAAGGAAGACCACCTCAAAATCCGAACTCCTGAAGCTCTGCAATATCTGCATACACTTTGCCAGCAGCATCGAATCCTTTCCGCCGGAGATACAGACCGCTATGCGGTCGCCGGGCTGGATCAGCTTATAATCGGTGATGCCTTTCATGAATCTCGACCAGATAGTCTTGTTGCAGTCTTTCAGTATGATATCCCGCATATCATCCATTGTATTCACCTGTTTCCCTGATAGCAGCTCGTGCTTCGTGGGTGTCGAGGTCGGCTATCCTTGTGGGGACGGGGATATGGCTCTCCTTGTCTGTCAGCATCATTGCGAGCTTTACGGCTGAATCAAGGGATATATCGTTTCCGGCTGATACGAATACCGGTTTTACTCCGGTGTGAGTTCTGAGAACACGTCCGTAAACTTCACCGTCGATGACGATATCGGTACTGCTTCCGGCTTCGGGAGCAGGCTCTTCATAGTCTGTATCCTTTACACGGAAATATGTCTTTGCCACTCCGACAGAAGGCTTTCCGAGATAGAGAGCCGCCTGCGTTGCGATGCCCATATGACGTGGGTGAAGATAACCATTTCCGTCGAACATATAGATATCAGGCTCGTTCTCAAGAAGCTCCACACAGCCCATTATCAGCGGTATCTCCCTGAAAGCAAGGAATCCGGGGATATACGGGACTCTGATCTCTCCCGAAAAATGCTTTCTCTCCACTACTTCATGAGTATTTATATCAATAACAGCGATACAGCAGACAGCACGCTCCTGTTCATTTTCTTTCCAGTATGCAAGATCGACTCCTGCGATCGTTCTGTACTCTGATATATCGTGGATATCGGTACATGATATCCTGTCTCTCAGCCGCTCCTGCTCTGCAAGGAAAACAGCTTCCATTTCCTCGTTCGTCATATTTTCTTTAATGGTATATTCCATATTATTACCTCCTCTTTGGCTGTTGGATATAATTATACCACATTTTACAGGAATTGTCATCATTTTGGTAAATCATAATCCGGTTTAAAATATAATTCACAGAAAGTTTACAATTTAGTCTGCACATTGTTCATTTTTCAACGTTATTATTTATAGTGTATCTCTATAGGACTGTCGTTTGCTTTTAACAGAGATGACATGAAATACACTGCCGGGGGGTGTCTGATTTGGCATTGGATATTAACGATCAGTATGACAAAATATACCGCTTCTGCTATCTGAAGCTCAAAAACCGTGATCTCGCTGAAGATGTCACTCAGGAAACTTTCCTCAGATATCTCGAACACCCTCAGTATAATTCTATAGACAAGACCTTACAGATATTATATACTATCGCCGGCAATCTCTGTATCGATGAATTCAGGCGAAGGCCTACTGACGAACTCCCCGAAGATGCTTCGTCAGGCAAGGATATGGAAGATGACGTTCTGTCGTCGCTCGCTCTCCGTCAGGCTCTCGATAAAGTCCCGAACGTTTATAAGGAGATGCTCCTGCTAAGATACATAAACGACGTTCCAGTCGGCGTTCTCAGTAAAATGTACGGTATGTCACGGTTCTCCGTAAACAGGCGGCTGAAAAGCGTTCTCGCCAGCCTTCGCAGTGAACTGGGAAAGGAGGAGCTGGAATGAAAAGTTCAGAAATAAACGCATTGAAAAATGCTTTCAATATCCCCGAACCCAAGCGAAAAGAAGAATTTCTTGCTTCGCACAGCAAAATAGCGACAAAGAAACGAATAATGCCGATAGTGTTAAAAACCGCTTCCGTTGCTGCTATGGCTGCCCTGATAATAGGTGTATGGCATTTCAGGAGCGATGTTTCCGATATGCGTAAAAAACCTTCGGAGAGTCAGCTCATCATCACCGAGACAACAACTGACGGAAATGAACAGACCTCACCTGATACAGAGACAACATCTGCCGCAACGCCCGGAGGCGATCCCGGTCATGCCGTTACAACATCTTCTTCCGGAGAGCCGGTCGAAGGAACTGCTCCGCAGACTACGATGCAGGCTGATCCCGGTGCTGATCCTCCACGTTCAACGCAGACAACGGCTCATGATCCGGAAGATCCGACTGCATCTCACTATGCTTCCGCATCGGCTGTCCATACCACGCAGACAACGCATACCACACGAAGCAATCAGAATACTCGAACCCAGACGACTCAGTCTCATACAACTATCAGAAATACCGTCACCCAGACGGAAACGTCACGTTCCTACGAACATTCTACTATAACGCAGACGACTCCGACAACAATGGCAGGAAGCGGCAATGCTTCTCCGCCAAGAGACTACACTGTCATTCCTGATATAACCTACAGCAAGACCGGAAATCTTATAACCGAAGACGATCTCATATATTCGATAACCGGACAGGACGCAGGGCCGCCGCCTCCGGCATCGCTTCCCTATGACCAGATGATAGAACGCTCCGAGTATGTTCTCGTCGGTCAGATAGATGATATCTTTTATACACGTATAAATGACAAGTTCTATACACAGGAGAATATAACCGTCTATGCTGTGTACAAAGGAAGCGACGAGCTTCACCCTATGGACAGGATATCAGTTCTGTTCCACGGAGGATATATGCCGGCTGAGGATTATATGGAGCTTCACGGTATCTACTCCGACCAGTTCATTGACTATACGGTATATGATCCGGCAAACAATCACGGTGTGCAGAACATAGGAGATACTTTCGTGTTCATGCTCCGTTCTTCATATCCTCCGGCTCCGGACGGTACATTCCAACTGACTTATATGTCTGACGAAAGCGTTTTCAGATATTCAAACGGAAGATATTATTCGATCGGAAATGAGAGTTTCAGTGTCTCTGAGGAGGAGCTTAACGATTTAAACTAAGAACC
>CADBQF010000106.1 GCA_902796705.1 Ruminococcus flavefaciens | reverse complement strand
ATGTTCCGGCTGTCAGCCGGATAAACGGCTAAAATGTGCTATGCACACTATATAAAGGAGAAGTTAATTATGAGCAGCAATACAAACAGTTACGAAAGCCCTTTCTGCACACGTTATGCCAGCGAGGAGATGCAGTATATCTTTTCTGCTGACAAGAAATTCACTACATGGAGAAAACTCTGGGTGGCTCTCGCAAGAGCTGAAATGAAACTCGGTCTTCCCGTTACAGAAGCTCAGGTGAAACAGCTCGAAGAGCATATCAACGATATCGACTACGATATGGCCGCTGAACGTGAAAAGAAAGTCCGCCACGATGTTATGGCTCACGTCTATACCTACGGTCAGGCCTGCCCCGATGCTGCCGGTATTATCCACCTCGGTGCTACTTCATGCTATGTCGGAGACAATACCGATGTCATCATCATGCGTGACGCTCTTCAGGTGATCCGCAGAAAACTCCTCAATGTCATGAACAACCTCGCTAAATTCGCTGAGGAATACAAGGATATGCCCTGCATGGCTTACACTCACCTCCAGCCTGCACAGCCTACTACTGTCGGCAAGAGAGCTACTCTCTGGCTCAATGAACTCCTTATGGACTTTGAAGACCTCGAATACCGCATCTCGACTCTCAAACTCCTCGGCTCCAAGGGAACTACAGGCACTCAGGCTTCTTTCATGGAGCTTTTTGAGGGCGATACCGACAAGATCAATCAGCTCGAAAAAATGATAGCCGAAGAAATGGGATTCGATGCTGTCGTTCCCGTATCCGGTCAGACATATTCAAGAAAAGCTGACTGGCAGGTGCTTTCAGTGCTTTCAGGCATCGCTCAGTCATGCAGCAAGTTCTCCAATGATATGCGTATCCTCCAGAGCTTCGAGGAAATGGAAGAACCCCGTGAGAAGTCACAGATAGGCTCTTCTGCTATGGCTTACAAGCGTAACCCCATGAGATGCGAGCGTATTACTTCTCTTGCAAGATACGTGATGATAGACGTTCTCAACCCTGCATTCACAGCAGGAACACAGTGGTTCGAGAGAACTCTCGATGACTCCGCAAACAAGCGTATATCCGTTGCAGAGGCTTTCCTTGGCGTTGATGCTATACTCAACATCATGATGAACGTAACAGACGGAATGGTGGTATATCCGGAGATCGTCCGCAGAAGACTCATGGCTAAGCTTCCTTTCATGGCTACTGAAAATATCATGATGGACGCTGTAAAGAAGGGCGGCGACCGTCAGCAGCTCCACGAGCGTATAAGAGAATATTCCATGATAGCTGCTGAACAGATCAAGATATACGGCAAGGAGAGCAATCTCTGCGAGCTTATCGTTAATGATCCTATGTTCATGATAACCAAGGAAGAACTTGATGCTGTTCTCAAACCGGAGAATTATATCGGCAGAAGTCCGCAGCAGACGGAAGAATTCCTTAATAACTGCATTCGTCCGATACTGGAGGCAAATAAGGAGCTTCTCGGTGAGAGCTTTGAGATGAAGAACTAAAATAAAAGACGGCTAAGCCTTATCAGGAGGGATATTTATGTCAGATGAGACTTTTAACAGTATTTCAGGAACTTATATTAAAGCGGATATAGACGGTATTGCTGTCGAAAATACACGGTTCTCCTTTAATTGTGACGGAACTTTTACCGAGGTCGTTGACGATATGTTCGGCGGAAGACTCACCGGCAGATATACCCTCTCCGGCAGGAGACTCTTTATTGAATATGATAAAATAACTGCCGAACATGAGATGCTGAAATGCTTCCCTGAAGAAGCAAGACAGAAAGAAGCCGAACAAAGAAACCCCGGTATTGTGAACCGTTCAGGTGAGTATATCATCACTGACAATGTGAATAAATATATCACTCCTGTCGGCAGAGAACATGATGTCCGCATAAGCATATACGAAAATATCGCACATTGTCTCCGTGAAGCCGCAAAACAGGCAGGCATCTGCGGCGAAGAGGGTGTGTACGGTATCCTTTCTTCCGACAGAAAAAGATGCGTGAATATCAAAGATCCGGATGCTTTCTTTGAGGACAGCGTTATCGATAAAATGAACTTTATGATAGCAGCCGGCTCGGATATGTCTCGTTTCACAAAGATCAAGGGACTTTCCGACTTCCCTGACCTGAGAGATCATGCGTGGGCTGTGGTAACTCACGGAAACAGGATAGCTGCTGTCGGCGTCGGACAGGCTATCTGCAGCGACATCTGTGCGTTATCATCTTTGTTTGTGAAGACTGCTTCCGGAAGACCTGCAATTTTATACGGAAGACAGAAGCCGTCTACTATCGACGGAATGTGCAGCCTTTATGCAGGTATAAATTATTATCTTAACGGAGGGAAAAAATGAGAAAGACCTTTCTTGCATCTGCTCTCGTGATGCTCTGCTTTTTCTCGTGCGGAGATAAAAAGGCGGATACATCTGACAGCAAGTCAGGCAAAACTAAAAATATCTCCGGTAAATATCAGGTGTGCGATATAGACGGATTCACAGGCAATAGTGCGAGATTCAGCTTCAATGACGACGGGACTTTCTCACTGACGTACTATTCCGATCTGGACAGCGAACTCGTCTATAACGGAAAATACAAGCTCTCCGGCGATGAGGTCAGTCTGGATTTCAAAAAATTTGAAACGGCTGATGAATACAGAAAAGCCTCCTCTCTTATCAGGGAAATGGATCTCACTGACGAGCAGGTCATGAATGCTGTGAAAATGGCGAATATGACGCTCGACAAAGAACCTGTCAGCTATATTTTTTCCGGCGATGACGGTAAAAATATCACACGCTCCGAAAGTCAGCACTACTACAGAAAAGCGGTCTTCACACAGGCGGCGGAAGATATGTTCAGAGAAGCGGATTCTCTTGACATAAAGGCAAAAGGCGACGGATACGGCTATCTGTCGAGCGATGAGAGCCGTTGTGAGAATATCTCTGTTCCGGATATTTTTTCTCTTGAGGATTTTGAGGAGAGTATGTCGAAGACTATCTTCGAGAATGAATTTGAGCGGTATACACAGGAAAAAGGCTTCACGGACGGCTTTGACCTGTCGGAATATGAATGGCTCGCCGTGCTGCATGATGAAGATGTTGTGGCGTTCGGGATAGGAACTGAATTTGACAGTGAGATATGCGGTATCAGTAAAATGTGGTATATTGACGGTGACGGCGGAGGAGCGGTATTTGATGAGGAAGACAAGCCGCTGACGCTGGAGAAGATGTACGAATTCTACAAAGAAAAAGAATAAAATGAATAACCGGCGAAGGCGGAACGCCGCCCCTACCGAACTGCTGTTCGCTTTAAAATCGTTGACAGGAGGGATACCTGTGTTTAGAAAAACACTCGCATTCATGACGGCATTTGGAGCCGCTGTGTGTATGTTCGTCTCGTGCGGAGATAAAAATACCGATACGGGAGAAAACCTGACCAAAGCAGAGACTCTCTCCGGTAAATATCAGGTGTGCGATATAGACGGTTTTTCCGGGAATGATTCCTGTCTCGAATTCCGGACGGACGGCAGTTTTACCATGACGCACTCATCTGATGATAATTGCGTCAGGTATACAGGCAGTTACAAGATGTCCGGCGATGATATAACTTTGTCTTACAGGAAATTCACCAATCCCGGTGAGCTGAAAGAAGCCTATTCTGTATTCAGTGATGCTGATGAAAAACAGCTCACAGGTTTTATAGAAGCCGCAAACCGCTCCGTAGATGATGAAGCTGAAAAATATCGTATCTCCGGCGAAACTGTCTGCACTGAGGACGGACACGGTGAGAGGAAGAAGCTCTATTCGCATATAGCGGAGCAGATATGTGTCTTTTCGCTCGGTTCAGGTCTCAAAGGAAAAGACGGCAGATATAGTTTCTGTTCCTCTGACAGCAGCATCTCTGATATCAGTATCCCGGACGGATATCAGGAGGAAATCAGCCGGGATATCAATAATATCAACAGATTCGATAAATACACTCAGGAAGAAGGCTTCACGGACGGATTTGACCTGTCCCGTCATGAATGGCTCGTGGCAGTAAGCGGGAAAAATATCGTGGCTTTCGGGATAGGCAGAGACTTTGACAGCAATGTATGCAGCATCATAATTACAGACGGAGCTGACGGTGACGAAAAGCCGGAAACGCTCCGGGAACTTTATGAATTTTATACAAGGCGTAATAAATAAACAAGCCGTGTCCGCCGCCTGCGGACATATGGGATAGGGGAATTTTATGAAAAAAGCTTTGAAGATAGCACTTCCGATTCTTGGGACTTTGCTTGCCGCATTTATCGTGATGATCGTATTCTTTCCGGGACTGCCGGAGTATATCAGCGTCAGGAGAAACAATGAGTATATCAACAGGACTGCTCCCGTGCTGAAATCTTCCGTGCCGTCTGACTATGTGAAGTATGATCTCGAATATGTGAAAATATATGCCCCCGAAGGAATGACTGTTGACCGGCACAAGCTCTCCGCCGGAGATGATGACGGCATCTCGCTGCTCTTTTTAAGTGAAAATGCCGCCGAAACTCAGAAGTTCCTCGAAGAATACGGCGGTGAAACTACCGATCCCTGGGACGGATTCGACCATTCCGAGGCGGACTTCAGAAGCTATTTCAAGGCCGTGGGTGCGAAATATCCCGATATCAACTACCCGGAGACTAATGTGATATGGTACATCAAGGACAAGCT
>CADBQF010000105.1 GCA_902796705.1 Ruminococcus flavefaciens | reverse complement strand
GGATATATGTGTGACCTTCAACGAGTCCCTTGACGCTTGTGTCGTTTCCTGTGAATGTATAGGATTTCTTATCTGCTGATAATCCTTCTGTTTCAGAAGTGATCTTTACGCTGCCGATAGTCTTTCCTATGAGTGTTTCATTCTCGTCCTTAACTGAGAATGTGAATTTTGCGTTGTTGTCCTCGCCGTCGATATCCTTTTCAGTTCCGTCGGAAGTCAATTCCTTCTTGCTGATATGGAATTCTTCGGCTGCGTCTGCAACGATGATCCTGTTCTTGATAGTTTCACCGCTGAGAACTTCTTCAACGCCTTCATTTACGACATTGCCGTTTTTGATCTGACCAGTCTCTACCTCTGCACCGTCACTGTAAGTGATCTTGCCGCCGCTGAGCGTGTAGTCACCGTCGGTCGTAGCATTGAGAAGCTCAACAGACTGTACTTTTCTTGTATTAGTTGAAGAACCCGCTGCGTTGACTTTCGTGTAGCGGAGTTCAACGTCCTTGACTTCAAATCTGAATGCTGATTCGATGACTTTGAGTCCGGTCGGAGCTGCTGTTTCTTCGAGTCTGTATATACCGGCTGAAAGACCTGCGAGCTTAGCTGCATTTCCTTCAAATTCGATATACTTATTTCCGTCGCTGTCAGTCTTTATAACAGCAGGTTTGCCCTCGATATCGATATTATCGAGTGATGCTGTCTCGGACTCTGCATAGAGTCTGAAAGTAGCCTTGCCTGAAGTAACAGGCTCGCCGCCGAGCATCGTCTTGTCGATCTCGATGATCTGCTTATTATAAATAGTATGCCTTGCTGAACCCTGAGCGTTCGTCCACGGAACGTAAGCCGTATCTGTAACATCTGTCAGAGTTCCGTCGTCCTGTTTCTGGAATACCTTGAAGCTTTCTGTAACACCGTTCCTGATAACGATCTCCTGAACGAGATCAGTAAGCTGGTAGCCGGGTGCGGGTTCAGTTTCTTCAATGGTGTAGATACCGTCTCTGAGACCAAGTATGATTATAGCGAACTCAGTTGACTTGTACTCTATAACAGAGTTGTCTTCTCCGGTTATAGTATAAGGTATCTCCGGATTCTCGACACGAAGAGCACCGTATTGCTCATTACCATCGGAGTCAAGAAATGCATACTGCTTGAGCTTGATGTTTTCTTGTGTGAAGTCGATATTTTCACGTTCGCCCTCAGCATTGAGTCTCTCGCCCTTTATACGGAGAGTAGCACCCACTACCTGAGTGTCATTGTTTTCGTCCTGATATCTGACTTTTCTTATCTGATAAGAGTTGAGCTGATCTTTTGCAGTGATCTTAGCTTCTGCTGTAACATTGCCGCTCTCATCAGTCTTTCTGCTCGTACCGCCGACATAAGTGTGTTCTTCAATGGCACTTATAACGCCGTCTCTTACTCTGAATTTGTATACGCCTGAGCCGAATTCACTTATTGAGTGATATCCGGCAGGAGCAGATTCCTCTGAAAGTGTATAATCACCGTCAGGAAGATCTTTGAGTCGGAGCGTCTTGCCGTCTGTAGTCCACTTTACAGCAGTCTTATCAGCACTTACGAATGTTAATGCTTCGCTGTTGTCTGTCTCGGTGCCGTCAGCTCCGAGCGATGCAGCTTTGACATTTTCGAGTGTAGTGCCTGTGATAGCAGGAGTATCGAGTTTGAGGATCATTACTGCTCCGATGATATCTTCTGCCACGTCATTACCGGTGAGCGATGTCTGGTCGTCTGTCTTGCGGAAATCGATAACGTTCGATACAGCCTCATCAGGCATTGAGAACCTGTATACGCTGCCTCCGCCCGATGTATCTGCTGTTATCTCTGTGTAGTTGTCGAGATTAAGATAATCCGCATCTTCCTTGCCCTCATCATTTGTGTTGAGAACGTAGAAATTATAGGTAGTTGTTGCCATCCAACCATAGCCGCTTGTTGTAGATGTGAAATAGAAGTAAACAGGTGATGCAAGCTTATAGCCGGCAGGAGCTGATGTCTCTTCTATCTTATAGATATTGAAGCTCTTGTTGTTTCCTGTGAGCCTTGTGGCCTGCATATCTCTGAGGAGACCTGCGATCTCTGCTTCACCGTTTCTTGTCTTTACAGGCACGAACTCTGCATCTGCCATAGCAGCAAGATCAGTTCCGCTGACTACTGACGAAACGAGAGTCATATTCTGGATATTGTCACTTGCGTTCGTACCGAGCTTGACTCCGTCCATATTGGTCTTGGTAAAGAGGAATGAAGCTTCGTTACGGCTGTTCGGAAGTGTGAATACCATTGCCTGCATATTCTTAGATGTCTTCGGGCTTATGTCGAAGCCGTCAACTTTCTGTGTTTCAACAGTGCTGACAGTTTTTGTCTCAGCGTGTATCGTTACAGCAGATATGCCTGCATTGCCCCACGCATTGACCTGAACCTGAACGCCTGAAAGATCAGCAGCCGTTATGTTTCCGGTGATCGTACACGGAATGATGAACTTTCCGCCTTCGCCTTCAACAGGAGTACCGATTGTGATGAAATCCGAACCCTTAGAGCCGTTTACGTGTACGCCCTTGTCTTCGGCGTTTGACCAGACTTCAAGATCAAATGAAGTGATATTTCCTGATATATCGATCGTATTGAACTGTAACTGATCCTGATTTCCGGCACTTACCGTAAATTCCGGATCGCCTGCATTATATGATGCTTCAGCAGTTGAAACGCTCACATCAGCAATACCGTTTACGATAGAACCGTCATCAAGAACGGTAAATACGTTCATCTTGTCAACAGCCTCTGTTCCGTAGCCGGCAGGAGCTGATGTTTCAGCTATTGCATAAACACCGGCAGGAAGTTCTTCAAACTGAACTATAACGCTCGTATCATTGATAGTCTCATCGAAAACCGTATCGATACCGTCTGCCGGAAGTCCGCTCAGCAATGCCGGAGCTGTCGTTCCGTTTTCCCTGACGTATTCGATACCCGAATCAGAGAGTTTTACAAATCTTACTTCCGCACCGCCAAGAGTACCGCCTGTTGTACGGTCTGTTTTGCGGAAGTTATACTTTTCGAGAGCCTTATCTCCGATAGTTACAGTTCTTGCTGCAACAGATTCCGTTATATCCGAAACTTTCCAGCCTGCTGTTTCGAGTGCAGTCTCGTCAAGCGAAAGTGTGTAAGAACCTCCGCCGCCTCCGGGACCGCCGCCTCCGGGATTAGGAGTAGTTGCGACTGTCATCGGTATCGTCGGTGGATAACCCTTTGCTACCTCTGACTGATAGAGCTTGTCTCCGTTAACGAAGAAGTAGATATCATGCTCTGACTCGAAATATCCGTCCGGAGCAGCAGTTTCTTCGAGCTTGTAGACATGAGAAACGCTTCCGCTCCGGTAGAACATACCATTATATGTATTTCCGCTGAATACTATAGGGAGTATCTCGCCGTCAGTGCCGTATGAGAAGTTCTCGCCCTTGGTCTTCGATATCCATTCCCTGATATTATCCGGTGTACCGAGAGCTCCCAGTGAAGCTGCAGGCGGTGTGCCATTCCAGCCGCCCATTACAGTTACAGGTATGTCATATGCCTTTACATTGAGTGAAGCACCTGCAAGCACATCGCCTGTAGCCGCATCAGTCTTCTTTATAGTAATGGCATCGCCGTCCTTGAACGAGAATGTCTGATCAAGCTTTTCTGTAAGGTCAACTCTTGGATTGATTTCCTTGCCGTTGTGGAGAATGATATAAGAGCCGGAAGGCTGACCGTTAGCTGCTGTATTGTTCGGCTTTACAGCCTTGAACTTAGCCTTTTCAGCCGCATCGGTGACTTCTGTTCCGTCCTTGAAAACTCCTGTGATATTTCCGCTCGCATCGAGCGTGAAAGTATAATCAGAATCGCCTATCGGATATACGTTATTTGCAACGTCCAGAGCGTAGAATGTCTTTGACTTGCTGGGATTTGTAAATGTATCATTGGTATAAAGGCTTGCTGTGATATCCTTCGGATACTTTACAATAGGTTCGTTTTCGATAGTCGTTATCGTAGCAGCATAGCCTTCGGCATCTGCATCTTCGCCGTCAGCAGCTTTCTTGTAATACTGACCGGCTTTCTGACCGACGATATTCTGACCGGTAACAAGATTAATGGTAGCTGCATTATTCCATGAACTGTTCTGAACAACGATCTGTCCTGAACCCTCGCCGCTTACTTCGACGATTATGCAGGCAACATCTTTCTTGTCGTTTTCGGTTATACCGTCGATATTGATATTAGTCCAGGCTGACTGAGCAGCCGCATGAGAGAAGCTTGTAAACGATACTTCCGAGCCGTCAGTATGGACAAGAGTTACCTTGTCAAGGTTGAAGCCCGATGAACCGTTGTTCCAGCAGAGCTGACCGAAATCCATGAGCTTGGTCATCGGCTTTGCCTCGTAGCCGCCTGCATCGATATCAGCCTGAGTTATAGGATTTTCGATGCCCTCCGTGCTTTCGCCGTCGGGGACTAAGTTGTAGATATTTCTGGTAATACGCTGTGTCCTTACCGTGATGTGATCTTCTACTTCTTCGCCCTCAGCTATTTCGATATAGTAGATATTCTCCGTATCGATAGCATAGCCTTCGGGGGCTTCTGCTTCTTTGATTACATATTTTCCGGGAGCGAGTTCGAGTTTTTCTGTCGCATCGCCGGAAGTCAGCGTATACTTTGGTGTAGCTGAAACAGTGCCGTCCTTGACTTCATAAGCACCGATCTCAGCACCCGGCAGGAATGTCGTGCCGTCTTTAAGGAATTTTGTTACGTCAACTGTGTAGCCTGATTTGACACCGAGCATCGAGAACGGGCCTGAGAACGGTCTGTAGCCGAACTCTGTAACGCCATGGAAGCTCTTTGCGATGAGTGCTCCTGAAAGATGTCCACGTCCGCCGTTGTTGAGGGTTTGCTCATCGGTAACATGAGCATTTGGAGCTAATATAGTACCCTGAAAGTTGCTTCCGAGTACAACATTATTCGCTTCATACAGATTGTACATCAAAGATGTTACACCAGGATGATTGTTCTGTGCAGAATTCACAGTTTCGCTGCTTATCCACTTAGATATCTCGCCTGTACCGTCCTCGGATTTGCCCGATATCCTTGTTACCTTATTGCCGTCCTTAGCATTAGGATTGCACATATGGATATCATCGCCGGGCATATTCACGACGATATATGCGAAATCCCATGTACCTGCTGTTCCGTC
>CADBQF010000104.1 GCA_902796705.1 Ruminococcus flavefaciens | reverse complement strand
TAAGAGAAACGCTCAGCAGAAGAGCTTCGCTGACTATTCGGAATATCTGCTCAGCCTTGAAATGAATGCTGTAATAAGAGATTTCACTCCCGTTTATCTCCAGAGGATAACCCAGCTCACCAACAAGAGCAATCAGTTCAATGTGACGACAAAGAGATATACCGCTTCTGAAATGGAAGAAGTCGCTAAGAGTCCGGAGCATATCAGGCTTTACGGTCAGCTCTGTGATAAGTTCGGTGACAACGGCGTTGTTTCCGTTGTTATCGGAAAGCAGGAAAATGACGTGCTTCATATCGAACTGTGGCTCATGAGCTGCCGTGTCCTCAAAAGAGATATGGAATTCGCCATGCTCGATGAACTTGTCGCTCAGGCAAAGAAGCGTGGCATAAACAGGATCATCGGATATTACTACAAGACTGCCAAGAACAATATGGTATCCGAACTCTTCGGCAGATTCGGATTTACCTGCGACAGAAAAGAAGATAACGGCGACTCTGTATGGAGTCTCGATATAAATTCATACGAAAACAAAAACCATGTCATCAGAGTTAATGAAAAGGAGCTTAGCTATGAACAAGAATGAGATCGTTACAAGACTTACCGCTGTTTTCAGAGATGTATTCGATGATGATTCTATTGTCATCAATGATAATACGACTGCAAATGATATCGACGACTGGGATAGTATCGAGCATATCAACCTTATCGGTGCTGTTGAGGAAGAATTCGGCATCAGATTCAAGATGCGTGAAGTATCCGGCATGAAGAATGTCGGTGAGATGATGAACATCATCGCTGAGCGTGCAAAATGAAAAAAGAACGTAAAAAATGGTCTAAAAAACGAAAGCTTGCCGTATTTTCGGCAGCTTTCGTTATTGTTATATTATTGTTCTGGTGGGGATTCCTGCTGAAGACTGTCAGATATTCTGTCTCCTCACCGAAGCTTAAAGACGGACTGAAGATAGTTTTCATATCCGACCTGCACAATTGCTTTTACGGAGGAACTGACCAGTCAGGCATCACAGACCGTATCGACAAGGAAGATCCGGATATCGTCATTTTCGGCGGTGATGTCATCGATATGTACGGCGGAACTAAATACGCTGAGGATCTCATGAAAAAAGTGAACGGAAAATATCCCTGCTTCTATACTCCCGGCAATCATGAGGAGAGCCGTGATGACAGCGAGGATTTCTACCAGACTGTACGTGATATCGGCATTACTGTTCTTATTGGAGACTATGCGGATATCACCGTTAAAGATCAGGATATCAGGATATTCGGTATAATCGACAATACCGCATGGGGAAAGAATGCCTCTCAGCTTGATGAAGCTATAGCTGCTGCTGACAGCGAACACTACAATATCCTTATCGCTCATCAGCCTGAACAGAAAGACGACCTTCTTGCCGGCGATTTTGACCTCATACTTTCAGGCCATGCCCATGGCGGTCAGTGGAGGATACCGGGAATACTCGATCAGGGACTCTACGCTCCGGATCAGGGACTCTTCCCCGAATACACGACAGGCAAATATACATACGGCGATAAAGTCCATATCATCAGCACAGGCCTTGCAAAGCCTCTGAGAATGATATTCATTCCGAGGATATTCAACCGCCCGGAATTCTCTGTTATCGAGATAAGCGGCAGATAATGCAGTTATCCGGCTTTTGCGGCAGGATACGACTTCCGGACGGACTTTATATCCGGAAATTCTCTCAAAGGTCTTGTAATTTAAGCGGAATGATGTTATAATAGTTATTAGTCTTTAAGGCAATAGAACATAAGGAGACGAGGTATCTACCTCTGTATTTATATGGAAAAGAACAAAAACAATGCTAACTGTCCGGAAGATATCATCGCTGGCAGGAATCCTGTCACCGAAGCATTGAAATCCGGGAAGCTCATAGATACTATATATATAGACGGTGCAGGCGGCGGAAGTCTTAACGTTATCCGCAGGCTTGCCAAAGAAAAGGGCATCGTCGTCAAGGACGCTCAGGAGAAAAAGCTCTCTCAGCTCTCCGGCGGTGCTTCACATCAGGGAGTTGTCGCCGTGGCAGCGTGCGGCGAATATGTGACGGTCGAGGATATCCTCGCTGTATCTCAGGAAAAAGGTACCAAGCCGTTCATCATAATCTGCGACGAGATTGAAGATCCCCATAATCTCGGTGCTATAATCCGTACCGCTGAAACTGCCGGTGCTGACGGTGTCATTATCCCTAAAAGACGAAGTGCTTCGCTCAATGCGACTGTATTCAAGACTTCAGCCGGTGCAGCAAGCTATGTGCCTGTCGCAAGAGTATCAAATCTTGCTGCCTGCATCGATCAGCTAAAGGAAAACGGCGTATGGATATACGGCACTGATGCTTCCGGTACGGAATATACCGGTGTGGACTTCACAGGTTCCATAGGTCTTGTGATAGGCTCGGAAGGTTTCGGCATCAGCAAGCTCATACAGAAAAAATGCGATTTTATGGTAAAGCTCCCGATGTTCGGAAAGATAAATTCGCTCAATGCTTCCGTAGCAGCAGGTATATTCATGTATGAAGCTGTTCGTCAGCGTTCACTGACACGATAAGGAGAGCAATATGCCGGATCAGAAATTATCTCTGGAGGATATACTCAGCGAGTTCACTCCGGATCCAAATGAAGAAAGGCCTGCTCCCGGCCGTGTGTATACACAGAAGATACTTAATTCCACCATGCCTGATCCTTCGGTAAATTTCAGCCGCATCGGAAGCGATACCGGCAGCCATAAAGTAACAGTCGTCGATTCGGATTCGTTCGAGGGGCGGCGTGTCACACCGAATATCAACGGACAGGAAGCCATGCCGCATCAGATGAACCCGAATGACGCTTCAAGGATACGTCCGATGTCGGATTCTTCCCGTGCCAAAGAGATAGGCGGAAAAAAGAACAAACGCAAGAGCCGCAAGACAGATACCGGCCATACGTACAACAGGGAGTCGCCGGAGGGTGAGTACGTCTATACTCCACCAAAGTTCAAAAAGAAGAAAAAGTCCAGAGAGGCTATCCTCGCAGAAGCAGCCGACTGGCGTAACATAACGGATATCGTCCCCTCGCCTGCTGCTGTTGAAGCTGCAAGACCTGTCGAACCTGCTCCGAGAGCGGAAAAAACAAGCATCGACCTTACGGCACGCCCGCAGTTTGCTCCTAATCAGCTCGATGTGCATATCACCCAGGATTCGGAGGAATACCTTTCGGTAAGGAAAAAGGCGAAGCGTACAAAGAGGATCGTCGATTTCAACTACTACGGCGATGTAGAAGACGTAGGACGGGATATATTCGAGCTGAAAAGCATAATATCAGTCAGGGTATTCATACTCATGATGACTGCTTTCCTC
>CADBQF010000103.1 GCA_902796705.1 Ruminococcus flavefaciens | reverse complement strand
GGGCAAAACCTTTCTGAGGAAAGGTTCTTTCCCCACACCCCTTTTCCAAAGACTTTTAACATGATTTTTTCCTGACAGGGACACCAACGATAATTTTCAAAAAACGGTAAGACTGTCTGTGGTGTCCCTGTCAGGAAAAAATGACGCTGAAAGTTTTAGGAAAGGAGTTTGAGGAAGAACCCTTTTTCAAAAGGGTTTTCCTCATAAAAGAGCGAACTCTCATGTAAGCAGCAGATCATCGGCGGGGTGGGGTATAACAGAAAGGCGGTGCTGAAGTATGCAGGCGGAAACAGAAGAGGAGCTTCACGAAAGGGAAGTTCTCCGCCTCCGCAGCAATCTTGAGATGCTGCAAGGGAAACGCAGCAATGATGAAATGGGCAGGCTCATCGGCAGGAGCGGAGTCACATATGCCGCTCGCCTGCGTGATCCGGAGCAGTTCACACTGCGTGAGATAAGGCGTATATGCAGCTATTTCGGCATAGACATTGTGAAGTTCATCACCGGAAGACTTGATATTTTTTGAAACATCACAGAACTGAGGATATGAAAAGCGGACAAAGGGTTATGTTCTTTGTCCGCTTTTCGTTTGGCTTGATCTCACGGATCACTGCGTGGGTGTCTTCAAATGTTATCGTCATCTGCGAAGCTGACATACTCTGCAAGGACACTGATAAACAGCGAATTTGAAGGTATATCACGTTTGCTCTGCATGATACAGAAGAAGATCTTATTGGCTATTGCGATATCTCTTCTGTGCCAGCCTGTCTTGATAGCATGGCGGACAGCTCTTTCGACAGCGGAAGAATTTGTTCCGAAGTATTTGGCAGCTTTTGCGTAAAGTGATGATGTATTGATCGGGCAGTCAGATTTTTGTGAGCGTAGTCCGATAATGTAGCGAAGATATTGATAGCCTTTGACATTTGGTGAGATACCGAGATGAAGCAGTGTTTTTACGATAATAAGATCGGCGTTTTCGGACATTGATTGACCTCCCACATTAGTATACAGAAAAATTATACCATGTAATCGGCGGTCTGGAATGGCGGATTTTGTTGTAAAAAGGTATTTTTTGTCGATTGGTGTCGAAAAAGTCTGTTTCGGCAGGAAAAGCATAATATTTCTTATGTTGTTTGTCTTTTTTAAACGCAAGGAATCATTTTTAAACAATATCAACAACTTTTTTATTAGATACCAACTTAAAAGCAACATAATTTACAAAAATAACAAATGAACTTTGTGTAGTATTTTCACAAAATATTATTGACATATTTGAAATAATATGGTAATATATATACATCAAGCAAAGACCGGATAAAACGATTCCAAGCGGCAAAACAAAAAATGCAGCTCTCCCGCACATATCCGGGGGACTGTGAATAAGGAGGTTTATTTATGAAAAAGTTCAGAAGATCGATCGCAGTTATTTCTACTATCTGCATGGCAGCCACATCACTCATTGCTCCTCTCTCAGCAAGTGCTGAGGAACTCGTACCCGAAGCTGATCTTACAGAAGCCGTTTCTGTATCTGATTATGATTACTCTGTTGACGGTGAACTGTTCGATTTTCGTGATAACGTCCACAATATCACCATTGCAGGAGGTACGCTCAAGGACGGAAAGGATATCTCCTTCTATGGTCTCAGCGACAACGGCGATCTTGCTGTCGTTTATTTCAACGTTATAGCTAACGAAGGAAAAGGCGTCGTTGCTTCAAATGATTCAATGGTATACGTAACATACGCTGACGGAGAGATAACCGAAGTCAGCAGAGACATCGGTGCAACAGGCCTGTTCGGTTTCGATATGGGACTTGCTGATCCGAGCATGGCAGGCATGATGAAAGTCTTCAATGCCAGCCTCGGAAGCTTCCTCGGTGCATACGGTGCAGAGACAATGGATTATTCGTCGATAAGCAGTTCAGCACCTCTGTCCGGAAAGATCGAATACACAAAGGGAAGCTGGAGCGAGCTTTTCCTCATCGATGACAACTACATCACAAACCCTGACGGTTCCGCAAACGAAGCTTTCATGGCTAACGAGTGGGGCATCTACAGCGGCTATCAGGTAGTTGACGGTATCGATTACAATACTTTCTGCTTCTTCGGAGACAGCAATGACGTTTACTATTACGGCTACGCAAAGACGGAGACAGGCTATAAGGTACTCAACATGAAGGGCGTTGTTTACAAGCTCGACGACAGAACAAAGTATATCCTGCTCAAACCCGTTGACATGAGCAGAACTTCCGACGACGCTTCACAGTACGCAACAAAAATGTCGAGCTGCCTCATGGCTGCACAGGGCAGAAAGAGCATGAACCTCGATACTCTCACTATGTATACCACATACAAGTACGAGAAGGGCTGGTTCACTCCTGTTATCGTTGCCAAGACATCTACCGCATCAGGCATACTTACCTACAGCGGCGGAACTTTCACAGGTGATATCACCGATGCTGACGGCAATACAGAGACATTGTCAGTCAAGTCCAACTGCACTAACTACGTTGTAACATCAGCTTCTGCCGGTGTATTCACAGCAGCTAAGCTCATCTGCGGAATCGCTTCACTGAGCGAATCACGTCCGTACATCTCAAATTACAACTTCTGCTGCTATGATCCGTGGTTCTGGTGCTGGTTCTGATCGAATTAAAGTTTTCCGGAAGTGACATCATCTCCGGGAGTCTCAGGTGCGTTCCTGCGGACTGAATAATCTACTATGAGAACAGAAGACCTGTATCACGGAAAGGTGATGCAGGTCTTTCCTTTTGATGCAGGAGATGCTTTCACTGTCTTGGAGCTGCATATATAATAACATATGATACTATATAGTACGGTATTTTATGGAGTTCTCATTGATCTGCCGTCCGTACAGTCTCAGGATCACTCCCGGAACAGGGGAGAACTGTTTGTGCATATCATACAAAACTTATGATATTCGATAACACAAGATAACGGAACATCAAAAATAAGCTCAGGCTATTGACTCATTATCAGCACGATGATATAATAAAAATGTCGGCTTTTCAACAAATATCACCGATGTGACGAAAAAACAGATGCTCCGGCCTGTGCCTGTTTATGCCTTTTCTTCGGCATGACTGGTAAATTTAATACTTGACATTTATATAAGAATGTGATAAAATAATATTCGATATACCTATGTTTAAAATTTATGTCAGATATTACAATGCGTATTTTTTTGCCGGCTCGCTGCTCCGTGTTCTGTGGATCTGCCGTGCAGAAGCGTATACAGCCGCAGGAGGCTTGCCGGACGTGTCTGACAGCAGATTTGCTGAGCGGCATTGCTGCTGCCGGGTATTTTATCATGAAGCGGTGGAGGTGGATCATTGACGGGATATGAGAAAAATAACGATCCCCTGATAAGCATTATCATGCCTGTCAGAAACGGGGGACAGTTCATCGGCGGCTCGATCAGATCCGTCATCGCCCAGACCTATGAGAACTGGGAACTGGTGATAGTGAACGATCATTCGTCAGATGCTACTTCCGATATCGTCAAGGAATTCATAAAGAGCGATAAAAGGATAAGGCTGATCAACCTGAGAGGAAAAAGATCGGGTGCAGCCTGTTCACGCAGATGTGCCATAAATAATTCCAGAGGCAGTTGGATCGCCTTCCTCGACAGCGATGACAAGTGGGCTCCCGAAAAGCTGCGTTTACAGATGGACGAAGCCGGGAAGAGCGGCAGCCGCCTGATATTCACCGCATCGATGTTCATGGACGAGACAGGCAGACTGAAGAATTTCGTCTTCCACGTCCCGGAAAGGATAGCGTATCCTGAGATACTCAAACAGGACGTTATCCCGTGTTCCTCAGTCCTCGTGAGAAAAGACCTGCTCTATGACAGCTTCTACGAGACAGATAATTTCCTCTGCGATGACTACGCTGCGTGGATAAGGATACTCCGTGACAACGGAGAAACAGCAAAGGGCATAGACCTGCCTTTGCTCAAATACAGGATATCAAGGACTTCATTGTCCTACAACAAGATAAAATCATCATACCGCACGTACCTGACTTACCGCCATGTCGGACTGTCAGTGCCGGCTGCGGTGTACTACTGGTGCTGGTATGCTGTACGCAGCCTGAAAAAATATTCCGGCATCTATTTTGAATGACCGCTATGGAACAGCTTATCCGTGAGGACACCTCACCTGCCGTGCCGGAAGAGATGTACGGCGGTCAGATGCCTCTGATACATAAACTCCTGTTCGGTATGCTGTGCGATGTGGACAGCATTTGCCGGCGGCACGGGATAAAATATTTTCTCGGAGGAGGCACGCTCCTCGGTGCTGTACGTGAACACGGCTTCATACCGTGGGACGACGATGTCGATATAATGATGCTGCGTGAGGATTACGAGAAGTTCCTCGAAGCCGCAAGGCACGACCTTCCGGAGCATCTGTTCCTTCAGACATCAGCCGATGAAAAGGGCTGCCATTACCTCAATGCAAAGATAAGGCTCAGAGGCACTGTGATGTGCAGTGAGTTCCTCGCACGCTTCCCGGAGCTGGAAAAAGGCGTGTTCCTCGATATCTTTGCACACGATCACACTGCCGGTTCAAAGACCGGGCAAAAGATACATCAGAAACTCACACTGCTCGCAAGAGGACTCGTATTCAAAAAATGGTCGGGCGATTCTGCGTGCAGAGTCACAGGTAAAAAACGATATTTTATTTTCGATATCATCAAGACCGTGCTTCCGTTCAGTGTCCTGGAATGGTTCCAGAAGAAGATGCTGACACTGTATGACAAAAGAAAAACAGATAACCTCTACGACGGCATGGGAGTCAATATCGGGAAAGGTGCTTTCCCGGCGAAATGGCTCAGCGAAGTGACGGAAGCGGAATTTGAAGGAAGATCTTTCCCTGTGCCTTTATATCACAAAGAATATCTTTCCTTTCTGTATGG
>CADBQF010000102.1 GCA_902796705.1 Ruminococcus flavefaciens | reverse complement strand
GGGCAAAACCTTTCTGAGGAAAGGTTCTTTCCCCACACCCCTTTTCCAAAGACTTTTAACATGATTTTTTCCTGACAGGGACACCAATGTCGGTGTGCAAAGACCGGAAGTCTTCCCGTGGTGTCCCTGTCAGGAAAAAATGACGCTGAAAGTTTTAGGAAAGGAGTCTGAGGAAGAACCCTTTTTCAAAAGGGTTTTCCTCAGCAAAAACGTGTACAGTTCTGAGGTATTGTACTTAAAGTCCCTGTTTAGGTCAATGATAGTAGGAATCTATCCTGAAATACTCTTCGAGAGTGAGTCCGCTGTCGTGTATCGCATAGGAGAGGTCAGTTCCGACGTATCTTATATGCCATGATTCGTACTTATAACCTGTGATATCCTGTTTTCCCTGCGGATAGCGGAGGATAAAGCCGTACTCGTGGCAATGCTCTTCGAGCCATATAGCCTCCGGTGTACCGATGAAGGTATCGTCTATCTGGTTGACATCTATAGCGAGTCCTGTCTGATGCTCTGAATATCCGGGGCGTGCGGAATAGGTATCTGCCTTTTCAACGCCGTCACGGGCAACGTAGTTGTTGTATATCTCATTCTGGAGATCATACGAACGGAATCCCGACGAGAGGTAAATATCGAGTCCGGCGGCTGCTGCGTCGCTCTGGAGTTTGTAGAACTGTGCCTCGCAGGTCGCATCGAGTCCCGGATTGAAGTCAGCCGGGAGAGAATATGTCTTGTTCACAACGAGTGTTCCGTCGATATATGTAAGTCCGGGGATATCGTACTGCTGCGGAGGCGGTGCATAGTTATAGTCTCCGGGGGCAGGTGCATCGGGAGAAGGCTTAGGAGTATAATTTCCTGACGCTGACGGACTTGTTCTGACTTCCATGCCGTCGCCTGACGGATCGAGAGATGCTACATATCCGCCGTCTGCCTGAACAGCATCGTCTGTAGTATCTTCTGCTTCTGATGTCGTTTCTTCTGCTGTCGGAGCTTCTGTAGTCCCGTCTGTAGTTTCAGCAGTTGTTGTCTCTGCCTGTGAGACAGCACCGCCCGACACCTCGAAAGGCTTGTCGTCAGCTTTGCCTACGCTGTCATTTCCGCACGAACCGAAACAAGCTGTCACGGCGAGTGCGAGCATGAATATTACACTTCTTTTCATATTGTCCTCCATTCAGAATTACGCTCTATCCGGAAAAAAATAAACCGGTACTTATTTTTATTATAGCACCGGTGTATTTAAAATTCAATAGTAATTACTAACAATCTATATTTTCTGCCGGAAAATATTTTGTGCGATTTCAGAAAGGCTGAGCCTGTCTTCATCAGCCGACGAGCGAATTGAGATATTCTGCTGTTACCGGCAGATCGGAAGCATTTATCGTTTTAGCTTCTATCATCTGGACAGCGAGTGCATCTATCGGAGTAACGCCGTCGCCTGTGTCGGTGCAGTCGGCATTTTCAAGTCCCTTGCTGCTTATGGTGTACTTTTCCGGATTGGAGAGATACTGCATGATAAGCACGGCATCGGAGATATCGACCGTCTTGTCGCAGTTGGCATCACCGGGGAGCGTATCTTTTACTGTAGGTTCGGCGGCTTTTATCTCAGCCATGCTCGGTTCGCCTGTTCCCCACCAGTCCCAGGGATTTCCCTCTCTGTAGGGAGCGGCTGCCTCCGCATTCGTCCATGTGAAAACATTGTCATAGAGGTGTCCCTCTTCGTAGTACCAGCGTGCAAGGGAGATTATCTCATCGGGATAATTCTTGTAATAGCCGTCATTTTCGTTGGTGTAGTCACACCAGCCTGTATTGAAGCCTTTCAAAGCTCCTCTTACGACCTGATAGCCGGTAAGTCCCTCCTGATTTATGCCTATCTCGACAAAGTGGAGAATCTTTCTTATTCCCATGTGATCGGATATGATAGCATCGTAGAAATTCGACCTGTTGAACGTATACTGATACATCTCCGGAACGTTATCCTCTTTCATGAAGAGCGGATTGCAGTCTGCAAAAGCTGTTACGGCTGTCTGCAATGTTCCGTAGGCATGGGCGGAGCTTACTCCGAAGCCCTCTCCCTGTGCTGTCTCGATGTCTGCACCGTCGCCGTTTCCGCCGAGAGTCGATTCTCTTGTGCCGACTCCGAGGAAAAGAGCGTAGACCTTTTCACGCTCCGGCTGACCGAGGCGGACGGAGATGAGATCCCAGTGTTCGTCTATTTCCTTATAGAGGGCATATTTTACCTCCTGAACAGACATTGCGTGATTGATAGCACGTATCTCCTCCTCGGAGGCATCTGCCGGAGTGTTCCTCTCGCCGTAGTTGAACGGATTTCCGACACCTTCTGTCTGAACGTTCCTTGATGTGTCGTGAGCTTCACCCTCGGCATATGCAAAGGGAACGGGCATGATGCTGACTGCTATGACAGCGGCGGCGAGGGTGCTGATGATATTCTTTATCTTCATGATGTCTACCTCAGAAATTCGAGCCGTTCCAGCCCCAGTTCTCGGTCTCGGCGTATTTTACGTAAGTTCTTGAAGCGGGGACAGATATCTCTTTTTGGAGTATATCGCATATAAGGGCAGTGAGTTTCTGATAAGCGGAATGGTCAGCCCCTCCGAAAATGCTTACTTCGACCATAGCGGCAGGCTCGCTGCTTCCCTTGAACCAGAGTGCATATTCCGGCTCGATGCCTACCATGAGCCATGCTTCGGACTTTCCGGGGATAGCGGTGACAGCTTTTCCGAGTTCGCTCTTGATGCTCGTCATAGCGTCAGGTGTTACGGATACGTTTGTTTTTACGTTGATAAAAGGCATAGATATTCCTCCTTGGATAATTGCACACGGCTGTGCTTATATAGTTGATATTTTTGATCCGGCGGTAAAAAGCCGGTAATTATTTTGACAAAAACTGTAGGGGCTGCCTTTGGCAGTCCGCAGAACTAAGCTGTTCCGGAAATATGTCCCGGCAGGGACAACACAATTATGAATTTGAAGCTTGCTCTGCTTGAGGGGTAGTAAGTCCAGACCGGCCGCAAAGCGTGGCTTCGCCGCTTTGCTACGTTCTTAGGGGACTCTGTCCCCTCATGCACCCCTGCAAGGAGGACATTGTCCCCCTTGACTCCCATTATTGACGGCTTCGCCGTTTTTTTATTTTTTATTTTTTATTTCTTTTTTATTATAGCACGGCTGCTCCTTTTTGTAAAGAAATTTATTGTGGTCATCTGTTCAAAAACAGCGGAATTTCACTCCTGCCCTGCCGAAAACTTCTTCCTCATTCTATTGATGTTCCTCTCAAAATCTCCGCTGTCTATCCAGTCCGCAAGAAAATATTGCTCCAGCATCGGTACTGTACACGAATAAAACCCTATCTTCTCACGGTAAAGTCCGAGCATATTCTCCGGCAGGAGCATATATCCTGCTCTTATAGACGGAGCTATCGTCCGTGAGAATGTATTGACGTAGATGACTCTTCCGCTCCGGCACATGGAAAAGAGTGTTTCCGGTGCTTCTCCGGTGACTATCGATTCAGAATCGTAGTCGTCCTCGATTATGACAGCAGAGCGTTCCCCTGCCCAGCGGAGATATTCCTCCCTGCGTGCCGCCGATGCTGTTATTCCGCTCGGAAAACTGTGGAAAGGCGTTACGTGAAGCACCGATGCACAAGTCCGCTCCAGCTCCGATATCTTTATCCCTTCGCTGTCCATTGAGAGCATATCACATTCCGCTCCGTTGGCTGTATATACGGCTTTTATCTTCTCATAGGAAGGATCTTCAAGGGCGATCATTCTGTCACGTCCGAGCATCTGTATGATAAGTCCGTAGAGAGATTCCGCTCCCGAACCTATTATCACCTGTTCCGGAGAGACAGTGATATTCCTGCTCCTGACAAGATAGCGGCATATCGCATCACGGAGCTGTGTACAGCCGTTGTTGGGCGACTTCATGAGTATCTTTTCGCCGTGGTCGGAGAGGACTCGCCTCATTCTCGCCGCAAAAGCCGTGAACGGGACTGCCGCACCCGATGATATATCATCTCCGGAAGATATCTCTGCCGGAGCGAAATCCTGCACCTCTGCCGCCGGAAAATTCTTCTCCGGACTGTATACGGCATAACAGCCGCTCCTCTCACGGCTCTCGCAGAATCCCTCCTCGCAAAGCAGAGAATAGGCGTGTTCCACTGTTGCAACACTCACGCCGCAGTCAGCCGCAAGCGTTCTCTTTGAAGGAAGCTTTGAACCTGCCGGGAATGCCCCGGCTGTTATCTTTATTTTTATTGCATGATATATCTGCATATATGCCGGAACT
>CADBQF010000101.1 GCA_902796705.1 Ruminococcus flavefaciens | reverse complement strand
TCGCTACTGACATCGTATTCACTATCCAGGACGGCATCGTTACAGGTGATACAGGCGTTGACGGTTCAGAGATCACTATGATAGATAACGACAAAGCTTCGACCACATCTACAAGCACTTCAACAACGACAACAACTACTACCACTACAACCACCACTCGTTCTAACAACACAACTCCTTCAATCACAACAGGTTCACCTAAGACAGGCGTTACAACAACTGCAATTCCGGCAGCCATTCTCGCTATCGCTGCAATGGCAGCTTTCGTTACAAGAAAAAAGGATAACGAGGACTGATACGTCACTCAGTTGAATCGAATTAAATGAATTTCCCCTTTGTCGGTCACTTCCGGCAAAGGGGATCTCTTTATAATGAATAAGGCAGGATATGAGCCGCATTTCAGCCTATATCCTGCCTTAAATTATATACTGTGTTTTATATACTGAACTCCGAGTGAGTTGAGCTTCTCACGCATCTTTCTGACTTTATCTTCGGGAAATCTTCTGCCGATGCAATTCTCCAGCATAAAGACCTTTACGCCAGTCTTGACAGCTCCCTTTGCTGTAGCTCCAACACAGCCGCATTCGTCGAGTCCGCACAGAACTACCTCTTTATATCCCTGCTTCTGCATATGCTCACGGAAAGCCTTTGAAGAATACGTATCCGGCAGATTCTTCTCAAAATAAAGATCAGAAACAACATCGAGACCGCTGTAGAACTCCGCTCCCTCAGTTCCCTTGATAGAAAATCCGATGAACCACTTGTTTGTAATTATATTCGGGAACATCTGGGCGATGTAAATTATATCATATCCGTTTTCTTTATAGTGCGAAACGGCACTGTTCACCGATTTTACAAGCTCCTGCGTATTATAACAAAACATTGGCTTTCTCTTGTCCCAGAGATAATCGTTCTGCATATCGATAACTATAAGTGCTTTGTCATTTGCCATATTTTTTCCCTCCTGGATAATATTATAACATTTGTCATTTCACTTATTATACACCATAAAATACATCATGTCAATCCCTGAAATAAAAAAACAGGCAAAGACATATAGTCTCTGCCTGTATTGCGTCTGATCTGTAGAGTTATAAGATCATTCCTTTTCGTCAGAAAGCGGTTCTGCTGTGTTCTCGAAATCTTCTATAGTAAGATCGTCATAGTCAAATTCAAGAAGCTCATTGCAGTTAGGACAATTGATAGAACCCTCTTCGATCATACCCTCATCGAGAAGTATAGTATCTCCGCAGGTAGGACAAGTAACTTCATAAAGCTCATCATCGTCTTCATCGAAGTCGTACTCGTCGTCATCATCTTCATCGTCATCATAACATTCGCCGCACTTTCCGCAGTCGAACTCATCATCGTCCTCGTAAAGGTCGTCCTCTACAGCACCGAGGTCTTCGTCAAGGATATCGCAAAGCTCTGTAAGCTCATCTACCTGTGACTGAAGGTCTTCAACATAGAGTACGAGTTCAGAAAGCACATCTGACATTTTCAGAAGAGCCTTTCCTTCCTTAGTAGAATCGTCGATCTCAAGACCGTCGATAAGTCCCTGTAAATATGACATTTTTTCAGTAAGCTTCATAATAGCTCCTCCTCTCAGAATGTGGATATGCGATCAAGGCAAATTATGCTCTTGACATATACTCGCCTGTTCTTGTGTCGATCTGGATCATCTTGCCTTCGTTGATGAAGAGCGGAACCTTTACCTCTGCACCAGTCTCAACAGTTGCGGGCTTTGTAGCGTTTGTAGCTGTATCGCCCTTGAATCCGGGATCTGTCTGTGTTACAACGAGTTCAACGAAGTTCGGCGGCTCAACACCGAAAACTGTTCCCTTGTAGGAAAGGATCTTACAGATCATCTCTTCCTTAACGAACTTGAAGCTGTCACCAAGGATAGAAGCACTGATCGGTACCTGCTCGTATGTCTCCATGTCCATGAAGTAGTAGAGATCACCGTCATTGTAGCTGTACTGCATATCCTTTCTCTCAACGAAAGCTGTCGGGAACTTAGCTGTAGGGTTGAAAGAAGTTTCAACAACTGAACCTGTTATAACGTTCTTGTATTTAGTTCTTACAAAAGCGGCTCCCTTGCCGGGCTTAACGTGCTGGAACTCAATTACCTGCACAACCTGTCCGTCAAGTTCAAATGTAACGCCGTTTCTGAAATCGCCTGCTGAAATCATTAGAAATACCTCCGTAAATAATCATTATAATATGCTTATTTTACCACATTTTTTCAGATTTTGCAATACCCAATCCGAAATATTATAAAGATATCAGATTTTTGGGGAATTTTGTCAAATTCTCGCAGCCATTTTCGGTAAGAATAACGAAATCCTCTATTCTCACGCCAAACTTGCCTTCGATGTAGATACCGGGTTCTACCGTGACAACATTGCCCTCTTTGAGTTCGAGATGATAATTCGGTGAAGCGTTCGGTTTTTCGTGTATATCCATGCCTACTCCGTGGCCGAGCGAATGGCCGAAGCATCTGCCGTATCCGGCTTCGTCAATGATATCACGGGATATCTTGTCGAGTTCGCTGCCCTTGATACCGGGACGAGCTGCTTCGATGCCTGCGAGCTGTGCTTTGAGGACGATTTCGTATACTTTCTTCATTTCATCAGACGGCTCGCCTACGCAGACAGTTCTCGTCATATCGCTGTGATATCCGCTGCAGACTGCACCGAAATCCATGAGGACGAAATCTCCCTGCTCTATCTTCTTATCAGAGGGAACTCCGTGCGGCATCGATGTATTCTTTCCTGAGAGTACGATCGTATCGAATGAAAGTGCTTCTGCCCCGTTGAGGAACATCAGGTGATCGAGTTCGAGAGCTATCTCTCTTTCGGTCACGCCGGGCTTTATCATCGGAAGAAGCTGCTCCAGAGACTTCTCTGCGATCTCCTGAGCCTTTATGATACATTCAAGCTCATTGCTATCCTTTTCCATTCTGAGGCTGTTTATCGCATTGCTGAGTGCGTCAGAATCGTCGATCTTTATATCCGGGAAGAGATGCTGATATGTTTTCAACGCCCTTACCGTCATATGCTCTGACTCTATAGCAAGAGAGGAGACATTGTGCTTTGCAAAAAGCTGCTTCATAACAGCAAAAGCACTCTGCATCTCGATAACTTCTGCGTCTTTCACAGTTGCCCTTGCCTTTTCGATATAGCGGAAATCGACGAGAAGATATGCC
>CADBQF010000100.1 GCA_902796705.1 Ruminococcus flavefaciens | reverse complement strand
CTTAGCATTAGGATTGCACATATGGATATCATCGCCGGGCATATTCACGACGATATATGCGAAATCCCATGTACCTGCTGTTCCGTCGTTGTTTACAACGTAACGTCCTTCGCCGTCCTTTACCGGAGCTCCGCTCTCATCGGGAAGTCTCGGTATGTTCTTGTACTGTATCTCACTTGCCTGCGTGAACATACTCACCTTGTCGGCAGGGAGATTGAAGTATACACATTCTGCTGCGTCTGCATCGCCGGTATAGGTGATAGTCAGGATATCGTGATCGCCGTCATTAGTAAGTTCCATTTCAAAGGGACTTGACTGAGCTGCCAGCATCTCACTTCGTTCGTTGAGCATTCCCTTGCCGCTGTCAGTTGAGAAGTACTTATTAAAATCGATAAGTTTATGCTCGCCTGTAGCATTGTAGAATTGATTCTTGGCACTTGCATATAGCGAATCTGCATTTACATATGCGATACCTTCATCGGTCTCTACAGCAAAGATCTGATACGGTGTTGTGGTGCTGGTAGGGCTGCTGTGAGTGTTGATCTTACGAAGCACAGGTGACGTGTATTCGCCGCCGTTGCTGTTGTTTCCGTTAGCACCCCAGATGATATGGGCGTAACCGGAGAGGCCCGTAAGAGTATCCAGTGCTGTGCCTGTAACAAAGTCGCCCTTACCGATAGCGTATTCCCAGCCGAGATCGTGAGCATCGATACTTCCGCCGACAGCCACACGGCCTTCAGCATCAGACTCTGATACTATGAAGTTATCCTGCAAGAAAATACAGAACTGCGATGCGATACCGAGAGCGTATTCAGCTTCAGCATTGGCAAGAGTTTCTTCCACCGTAGTAGCAGCAAGAGGGCTTCCGCTGCCGACGAGGAGAACGACATCGTCACGCTGGCTGTCCTCGCTCAGGTTCGGCAGTGGTTCCGCCGCATCAGCTTTAAGCACGTTCGCCAACGGGATACCCGAAGGCAGTATACCGCTCACTGCCAGTGCCGCAGAAGTGATACCGCTGAGTATTCGTTTCCTCCATGATTTTTTCATGGCAATACCTTCCTTTCTTTAAAAATTAATAATTTGAAAGAACGCCCCTTTCATTTTTGCCCGAATAAAAAACATTCTTTCAATTTATCTTGTTATATTATACCATAGGTATGTATAAAAAATCAATAGTTTTTGACGTATTTTAAAATAGAAAAAAAGCGTTTTCTTTTGTGCAAAAACAACAACTATCAACCGTTACTTTTCTTAAATGATTGAATTTTGTACACTTTTATTTTATTTAACGTGAAGTATAATCAATTAATTTTAAAAATGTGGACACACGCTGTATAATATAGTCCACACGAATGTATAAAAAAATCTCCCGCCATTTATACTGACAGGAGAATTTTTATCAATTATTACTTAGACTCAGTTCTTGACTTCCACCACGACCATGTTAAAGGTGCAACAAAGAGTGATGAATAAGTACCTGAGATCAGACCGAACATGAGCGGTACTGAGAATGTGAGCAGCGAATCATATCCGCTGATGAATACTACTACAGTTACGACGAGCATCGTCATTACAGTAGTGATAGATGTTCTTATCGAACGTGTGAGAGACTGCGAGCAGCCTGTATTGATAAGCTCGTTGAGCGATGCTTTCGGCATCAAAGCTCTGTTCTCTCTTATTCTGTCGTAGATAACGATAGTGTTGTTGATCGAGTAGCCGAGGAGCGTGAGCAGAACGGCAACTATATTCGAGTTGAACTCAAATCCGAAAACAGCCGATGCTGTTATGGCAACAAGCACGTCATGGAGAAGTGCGAATACCGAGCATACACCTGCCGACCAGCCGCCGATCTTCCTGAATCTGATGCCGATGTAGATGATTATAACAACAGCAGCAAATATAACAGCGATGATACACTTGAGTAGGAACTCACGTCCTGTTGACGGGCTTACGTCGTTCGAGTCGAAGAGTACGAGTCCGTTTTCCGGGAACTTTTCCTGGAGAGCATCTGTAAGCTCTGTCTGACGGTCAACATTGAGGCCTTCCTCTGATGTGAAGGAGACAGTTATCTGTTTTCCGCCGGAATCGAGGCTCTCGCCTGTTCTTACATTTACCGGCACGTTCACGATGCCTTTGACAGTATCCTGAACGGTCTTTGTATCGATATCGCCTGTATAATCATAGGTGAGCATCGTACCGCCCTTGAACTCGATAGCGATATTCACGCCGCCGTGGATAATTATTCCGAGTATGAGGACGACAACTACACCGACCACGATACCGAGTATCATTTTCTTCTTCGAGCAGAAGTCATACACCTTTCCCTGCGGAACAGCCGGTGTATTTTCTTTGGAGGATCTTTTCTTTTTCTCGCTCACTTTTCAACACCTCCGTAAAGTTTTCTGTTCTTGAAGCAATCAAACTTTGAAAGAGAAGTTACCATGAGTCTTGAAGCGAAAACGCCCATGATGAAGTTGAAGATAACGCCTGCAAGAAGTGTGATGCCGAACGAATAAACGACACCCTCGGTAGTTGCACCGAATGCAAAGAAGATAGTCTTGTTGAGTATCTTCGAGAAGAAGCTTGACGGAACGCCGAATGCACCCATGAGGATAACAGCGATTATAACGTTTGTAACGTTGCCGTCGAGGATAGCGGAGAACGCTCTCTTATAAGCGACTCTGATAGCAGAATCGAGAGATTTTCCTGATCTGATCTCTTCCTTGATACGCTCGCCTGTGATGATATTCGCATCGACTCCCATACCTACTGAGAGTATGATACCTGCGATACCGGGGATAGTAAGAGTAGAGCCGTTCATGAATCCGAACCAGCCTGATACTACAGCGATACTTCCCGTGATCTGTCCGATAAGGGCTACAACAGCCACGAATCCGGGCAGACGGTAAAGGAATACCATATATATTGCGATAAATATGAATGAGATAAGTGCAGCGAGGAGTATAGCATCGAGTGAACCCTCACCCATTGTAGGTGAAATGGTCTTGAAGCTCTTTGTTTCCATTTTGAACGGTAAAGCACCGGAGTTTATCTGGTCAGCGAGCTTCTTTGCGGACTCTTCGTTGAAGTTGCCTGTGATTATCGCAGTTCCGTCAGTGATGACGCTGTTTACAGAGGGAGCTGATATCATAGTATTGTCCATCCAAATGGATATCGGAGTATCAGAACCAGCAAGCTCTGCTGTAGCGGCAGCGAATTTTGAAGTGCCTGATTCATTGAGGTCGAGTCTTACTCTGTGTTCGTACTCACCGGAATCATTCGGGAGATACTCAGAAGCCGCACTGCTGATGTCAGCACCCTCGATGACGATCTCGCCTGACGGGATCTCCTCACCGTTTTCGTCTGTAGTCGTGTCAGTGCCTTTTCTGAAAGTAAGGCTTGCCATTTCGCCGAGTTCCTTGACAGCAGCCTCCGGGTCGAAGTCGCTCTCGCCTGCCTGCCACGGGAAACGGACGATGATCCTGTCGCTCTTAGCATCGCTGTAGACTTCATTATCATTGATACCGAGAGAAGTAAGTCTTGTCTTGACTACCTCTGTAGCGGAATCGAGCTGTTTTTCGTCGGCATCGTAATCGCCGGACGGAGCGAAGGTAACGTCAACGCCGCCCTTGATATCGATACCCAGACGGATATCATTTACGCCTTTGATAATGGTCTTCACGTTATCGCCGTACATATAATCCAGTCCGGCTATAGACGAGAATGAAAACAGTGCGATGAGAACAACGACAATGAAGAAAGTTGATTTGCCGATCTTTTTCACGGTCATGCCTCCTAAAAATATTTATCTGTCTCTATGACAATTACAATTATTGTACTATATTATAAGGCAAAAGTCAAGCAAATCGGCAAAAAATGCTAACTTTTCAAAAATATGCACAATTATTCTGGTTGAATTTTGTGACCTGAGCGGTACAAAAAGCTTTAATGCCTTATTTGAAGTGCTTCTGCGAGATCTTCAGGCGGTTCATGGCACGGTTGAGTGCAGCCTGAGTCTGGTAGTACTCCCTGATGCTCTGCTTCTGGCGGAGCTTTTCCTCGGCACGCTGACGGGCTTCTTCGGCACGCTTTATATCGATCTCCTCCGGAAGCTCGCACGAATCAGCGAGTATAATGGAAGAATCGGGCATCACCTGTATGAATCCCTCTGATATGGCGGCATATTTCCATTTTCCGTCCACCATATATTTCAGCTCGCCTGTCGGAAGGCACGTAACGAGCGGCTCATGCCCGGCGAGTATGCCGAGCAGACCGTCTATAGCCGTTATGACGAGGTGTTCGCACTCGCCCTGATAGAACACTCTGTCAGTGGCGATTATCTCAAGATGAAAGGTCTTAGCCATGATGACACCTTCTTACTCATCGCCGCTTATCTGCTTTGACTTGGCGATAACATCGTCGATAGTTCCTGCCATGAGGAAAGCGGCTTCGGGGTAATTGTCCATTTCACCGTCGATAATGGCACGGAATCCCTCGATCGTATCCTTGAGCGGAACGTACTTGCCCTTGAGTCCTGTGAAATTCTCTGCAACGTTGAACGGCTGCGAGAGGAATTTCTGTATCTTTCTTGCACGGTAGACAGCGAGCTTGTCGTCCTCGTCAAGTTCCTCCATACCGAGGATAGCGATGATATCCTGGAGTTCCTTGTACTTCTGGAGAAGCTCCTGAGTGCGTCTTGCGACGTAGTAGTGATCCTCACCGACTATCTCCGGTTCGAGGATACGTGAATTCGATTCGAGCGGATCCACAGCCGGGTAGATGCCCTGCTCAACTATCTTACGTGAAAGAACAGTCGTCGCATCGAGGTGGGCGAAAGTTATAGCCGGAGCCGGATCGGTAAGGTCGTCCGCCGGCACATATACAGCCTGTACCGATGTGATAGAGCCGTTCTTTGTCGATGTGATACGCTCCTGAAGCTCACCGACCTCCGTTGCGAGAGTCGGCTGATATCCTACGGCTGAAGGCATACGTCCGAGAAGTGCCGATACCTCCGAACCTGCCTGCACGTAACGGAAAATATTGTCTATGAAAAGGAGTACGTCCTTATGCTCACGGTCACGGAAGTATTCCGCCATAGTAAGACCTGTCTGAGCGACTCTCATACGTGATCCCGGCGGCTCGTTCATCTGACCGAAAACGAGTGCGGTCTTTGCGATAACTCCCGATTCCTGCATCTCGTTCCAGAGGTCGTTTCCCTCACGGGAACGCTCGCCTACGCCGGTGAATATGGAATATCCGCCGTGTTCCGTAGCGATATTTCTTATAAGCTCCTGGATAAGCACGGTCTTTCCTACACCCGCACCTCCGAAGAGTCCTATCTTACCGCCCTTTGCATACGGAGCGATAAGGTCTATTACCTTGATACCCGTTTCAAGCACCTCAACAACAGGGCTCTGATCCTGAAAAGTCGGAGCTTTGCGGTGTATCTCCCATTTTTCTTCTGTCTCGACATCGCCCTTCTTGTCGATAGGCTCACCGAGAACGTTGAACATACGTCCGAGAGTTTTTTCACCGACGGGGACTTTTATGCAAGCACCAGTCGGAGTCACCTCCATATTTTTTGAAAGTCCCTCGCTCGTTGCGAGCATGATGCAGCGGACAATATGGTTGCCCATATGCTGAGCGACTTCCATAACACGTTTCCTGCCGTCAACTTCAACGGTCAGAGCGTCCCTTATCATAGGGAGCTTGCCCGCACTGAACTCAACGTCTATAACAGGCCCGATGACCTGTGTTATCCTGCCGTTTTCCATTCTCTGATCACTTCTTTCTGCTTACTACCCACTGCTTACTCCTGAAGCGAAGCCGCACCGCCGCAGACCTCGGTTATCTCCTGGGTGATAGCCGCCTGTCTTGCACGGTTGTAAAGCAGTGAGAGATCCTTTATCATATCCTTGGCACTGTTCGTTGCAGCGTCCATAGCAGTCATTCTCGACTGCTGTTCACAGCAGAACGCCTCTACCATAGCACCGTAGATGATGCCCTTTGCGTACTGCGGTATGAGGTATTCCATTACCTTTTCAGGCGAAGGCACGAAGGAAGCCTTCGGGAGCTTTTTCATCGTACCGTCTGCCGCTTTTCCGAAATGTCTTCTGCTGAACGGCAGGAGCTGAACTGTCTTGTTCTCCTGGACGTTTGAATTTATCATATTCGTATAGATAAGGTAAACTTCATCAAGCTTGTGTTCGCTGAACTTTTTCAGCACCAGCTCTGCGATCTCCATAGCTCTGTAGAGCGTCGGGTTCTGGGTGGTATACAGGAATTCCGCATCGAGAGCGGCGGCATTGCCTTTCCTGATGCTGTTCTGGAAGTGCATACGGCCTACCTGTCCCATAACGAAGAGATAACAGTTTTCCGGCGAGGGAGCTTTTGCAAGCTCCTGCTCGGTATACTTCATTATATTGTGGTTATAGCTTCCGCAAAGCCCCTTGTCAGCCGTTATGACGATATAGCCTTTTTTACGCTTCTCCTCCGGGATATCAGTTCTCCTGTCGAAGAAGAGCTGACGGGTATGGGGAGTATGTTCAAGGACGCTCTCGATAGTTGACTGGAGCTTATAGAAATAGGGTTCTGTTGCTTCAAGGGATTTTCTTGCCTTTTTCAGCTTGGAAGACGACATAAGGTACATGGCGTTCGTGATCTTGAGTATCTGCTGGATACTCGATATCCTCTCACGTATCTCTCTCATGTTAGGCATATGATCTCACCTCTCAGTTTTCGTAAGCCATGATAATACGCTCGATGCGTTCTTCAAGGTCTTCAGTGAGAACACGCTTTTCCTCTATCTCCTCGATAATATCCTGACCGTAGCTGCGGATATAGTTCATAAGCTCTGTGCGGTGTTCACGCAGTTCCTTTACCGGCACATCATCGAACATACCGTGCTGTGCGGCATAGAGGAGTATGACCTGCTCATAGTGCGGCAGCGGATTGCAGAGCGGCTGCTTGAGCAGTTCTGTGAGCATATGACCGTGGTTGAGAAGATCAGTGGTAGACTGGTCAAGCTCTGACGAGAACTGTGTGAATATCTCCATTTCCTTGAACTGTGCAAGGTCGATACGGAGATTTCCGGCAGCCTTCTTCATAGCCTTTGTCTGTGCAGCACCGCCTACTCGTGAAACGGAGAGTCCGTAGTTCACAGCCGGACGAAGACCGGAGTTGAAAAGTTCGCTCTCTAAGAATATCTGACCGTCCGTGATAGAAATAACATTAGTCGGGATATAAGCCGAGATATCGCCTGCAAGAGTCTCGATGACCGGAAGTGCCGTGAGCGAACCGCCGCCGTGTTCGTCGTCAAGGCGGCTCGAACGTTCAAGAAGTCTTGAATGGAGATAGAATACATCTCCGGGGTAAGCCTCACGTCCCGGCGGTCTGTGGAGGAGCAGCGACATAGCACGGTAAGCAACAGCGTGCTTTGAAAGATCATCATACACGATAAGGACATCTTTGCCCTTTGACATGAAGTATTCGGCTATAGCTGTTCCCGAATACGGCGATATGTACTGGAAAGGTGCAGGATCGCTCGCTGACGCACATACTACTACAGAATAGCTCATAGCACCGTACTTTTTAAGGGTATTCACGACCTGAGCGACAGTCGAGGACTTCTGACCTATGGCTACATAGATGCAGATAACGTCCTGACCTTTCTGGTTGATGATAGTGTCGAGGGCGATAGAGGTCTTTCCTGTCTGTCTGTCGCCTATGATAAGCTCACGCTGTCCACGTCCGATAGGGAACATGGAATCTATTGCAAGTATACCCGTCTGGAGCGGAACGTTTACCGGCTTTCTCTCGATAACGCCGGGAGCTTCACGCTCTATCGGGAAGTAATCGTCTGCCTTGATATTTCCGAGTCCGTCTATAGGCGAACCGAGAGCATCGACGACTCTGCCGAGAAGCTCGTCACTAACGCCTATGCCGGCACGCTTTCCTGTACGGATAACGGACGAACCCTCTGTCAGACCGTGATCGTCACCGAGGAGAACGACACCTATGCTTTTTTCTTCGAGGTTCTGTACGATGCCTCTTACGCCTGTCTCGAATTCAACGAGTTCGCCGTACATAACGCTGTTCATGCCTGTAACTCTTGCGATACCGTCACCGAGCCTTGTAATGAAGCCTGTCTCAGTAGCACCGGCTTTCACATCGAAGTCCCTTACCTCTGTCTTGAGTACGGAGATGATGTCGCTCCTGCTGCCTTTTCTGGCAGATTCGGCGGTATTGTCGGCATATTCGACAGCTTTTGCCTGGAGAGATTCTTTCATCAGGCGGAGGCTGGTGCGGTAGCTCTTATCGTACTCCACATCGCCTGCGTTGAGTATGAAGCCGCCGATGATATCGGGATCG
>CADBQF010000099.1 GCA_902796705.1 Ruminococcus flavefaciens | reverse complement strand
CTGTTATAAATCTCATCAATCATCGTTCTTATCCTTTCAAAACACTGATTTTTACCGATACTGTGCGTAAAATCGGCTTTCTTAGGTGGCATTCATAAGGATAGGGTGTCGGTCTGCCGGTATTCTTTTTTATTATATACAGCAGAGACTCCCTCTGCTTCGGGTGATCCCGGACAAACCTTATGAGCAGCGGCATCACGTTCCATACGCCGTTACGGGTGAGCAGGAGCATGAACCGCCATTGTGTGATATCATCAGTCTCATTCTTTATAAGGTACATCAGTTCCGTATCAGTAAAGCAGCCTATGCTCCATGCTATATGGAATGCAGCTTTTGCAAGTTTCCGGTCGGGATCGTGCATCGCATCAAGAACTATCTCCCTGCTGTCTGCCGCACCGAGCTTTGTGAGTGCATACAATGCTTCACGGGGATGATCCTTCAGATACGGACGAATTGCCGGTATATCGTCTTTCGTGCCGTATTCACCGATAGCATACAGCGACTTCGGAAGTTCATTCCGGCAGTATGAGACGATATCAAACCCTCTCTTTTTAAGAACATCAGCGGCAAACCGTCTTATCTTCCACGATGAAGATAAAAGGAGCTTCTCGAAGCCTTCCCATATCCCGGTGTGTTCAAGGCGATATCTGTAGGCTGTCAGTCTGACTTTTTCGCTGCTGTCCTGCATGAACAGTCCGAGTACATCTGCCGGAACTTCTCCGCCGTATAGCTGAATGATGATACGCTCCAGCATACTCCGCAGTTCTCCTGACGGTTCTTTACGGAAGAAGTCCAGAATCAGTCCGCAGTATTTATTTTCCGGGTGAAGTTCATATATCTTGTAGCAGGCTCTCCGTTTTTCATGGTCGGCTGATAATACATTATACTCACTCTTGCTGAACATCTCCATGAGCAGGCGGTCAAATCCTTCCATAGAAAAAACATTATCACGCTCTGCTCTTGAACTCTGCCGGAGATGCTCCACGATATCCATTGCCGCTATGATCTCTTTGGCTGCGTGTTCCCTGCGGGCAAGCACCTTGAATGTTTCATAAGCCGTCAGACGCACTTCACGTACCCAGTCATTCAGACGGATAAGGGTATATCTGATAAAGCCGTACAGTTCCATTTCGGCAAATTTTTCAAGGCATTTTTCACGGAAATATCCGTCCGGGTGACATGAGCCGAATATCAGCAGTTCACGGCAGTTTGCAGATGAACAGATACCCTCGATGCACTTGCCTGCGTCTTCCGGTGCTGATTCTTTTGCAGCACGCTTCATGATGTCATCGGCAAAGAGATATCCGTTTCTGATAAGTATATCATATGCCTCTCTGCCGATATAGTCTATATGTTCCGGTGTCGGATCATAAAAAAGGGCGGAGTACAGATTCGGGAAACAGTAGCATTTTCTGATATCGTCAGTGAAATGACGGTTATAGACTGAAAAATGCCGCTTCTTTGAATCTGTGAGTTCGTTTTTATAGTTCTCGATGATGCACCGTGCGTGCTGAGTTTTATCTGAAGCCATTATGTTTCTCCTTTAAGTCATATTATCTCCGGATATATCCTCGCTCTGTTCCCACAGATATTCATATTCATTTTCATACAGGCGGTAATATGCAGAATCCTGTCTGATTATATGTGCAAAATTCTTCTGCATGGCTGAATTGTCATACGAATAGTAAATAAGCCTTATCGACGATGAATCATGACTTTTCACATGGCAGACAGCGTGCAGCAGCGGAATATGTGAAACTCTTACCTGAAACAGATCTTTGTGCTGCCTGCTGAATTCCCTCCACTGTCTGATATTCTGCGATAATCCTACATAGGCTTTATTGGCGGACTTCATATGAGGTATTATATCACGGACTGCTTCTTCGTCATTGATGATGACACGGCAGGGTATCTTTTTTTCTATCACTTTAGATATAACATCAAGCTTGTCATCGGTCATGAGCCACTCTGCACCGGCATGAAAAGCAAAGTCTATCCTTTCAGCACCTCTCGCAATGCCGGCTTCTGCGAACTCTGTTTCAGAGCTTATACCTGCATCTGACGGCTCGCTGTGAAGTCCTGATGATTCTTCATATGAATGAGATATGCTCCACAGGTATTCAAATTCAGTACGGAATACCGCAAAATACGCTGAACTGTACGGTATCTCCATGAACGGCGATCGGTCGAAAGCTGTATTTCCATAAGTATAAGTTCCGACAAAGCAGGCTGTGTTCTCCGGCTGACTGAACCGGAACTCCGTATACTGGTGTATCGCCGGCATCGGTGACAGGCGGAACGTGACTTTCTCCGGGAAGCGGCTGCAAAAATCTCTCCATAAAAGATCAGGTGACAGATAGTTTGAAATATATATGACCTGCTCATCACGGATATGCTTCGTGAAATCCTCTGCGGCTTCGTGTTCTGTAATGAGTATCTTTACGCTCTCTGCCCGTTCGATCATCTTACAGAGGAGGTCATTGCGTGTCTTGTTGGTCAAGGCACGAAGCCCGTGATTGTGTACGATAATGACTTCTTTGAGTTCATCATCGATCAAAAGCTTCTCTCTCAGGAAATCTTCGTACCGTTCATGGAGCGAGGGTGCTTCTGCCGGTGCGGAAGCATCTTCAAAAAGCTCTTTCAGGATAAGCTGTGCATAGTCCGGACGCTTTTCAGTCACCGATGTTACTTTCGGGAAGATAGCTGTTACCGTCAGCCATGCGAGGACGAGAAGATATTCCCCTCTGCCGAGGAGTCCTTTCAGATGCAGGTACATCTGACGGGAATCAAAACAGTTTTCAGCAGTCAGCAGCTCGGTGAAAATACGGCTGTCTTCATCAAGCGGTGATGAGAGATCTTCCATGAGATATCTATAGCTGCTGCAAAGCTCCTGTATCGTCCGTGAAGCGTCGGGGTGATCTTTGTGTGCTGTCAGATCGCAATATATCCATTCATTGACGGCTTTTATCGGATAATAGCCGTCGCTCCTTAGTCTTCCGCTGCAAAAATTATCGTGTGAAGATTCAG
>CADBQF010000098.1 GCA_902796705.1 Ruminococcus flavefaciens | reverse complement strand
GTGAGACCGTAGATGTCGTAAGCCTTTATGCCGAGCGATTTTTCGATAGAGCGACGCATTTCCTCCGTCCACGGCTCTGCACCGAAGATACCTGCCTTGAGGTCGATATCGTCGGGAGTGAGTCCCATATCATGGAGAGTCTCGCCTATGTAAGCGGCATATGACGGAGTACAGCAGAGGATAGTAGACTTCAGGTCACGCATGAACTGTATCTGTCTCTCCGTATTTCCGCTGCTCATCGGGAGAGTGAGACAGCCGACAGTATGCGAACCGCCGTTGAGTCCTGCTCCGCCTGTGAAGAGTCCGAAGCCGTAAGCTATCTGGCATACGTCGTCCTTAGTGCCGCCTGCGGCAGTAATGGCTCTTGCACAGCATTCGTCCCAGAGGTCGATATCGTTCTGTGTGTAGAATGCCACTACTCTTTTTCCTGTAGTACCGCTTGTGGAGTGTATCCTTACACAGTCAGAGAGCGGTACGGCAAGGAGTCCGTAGGGATAAGCCTCACGCAGATCGGCTTTCGAGAGGAACGGGAGCTTGCGAAGATCTTCCGTACCCTTGATATCTTCCGGCTTAACGCCTTTTTCGTCCATGAGGTCACGATAGTACTTCACGTTCTCGTAAACGTGCTTTACCTGCTTGACAAGACGTTCGTCCTGAAGCTTTTTCATGTCCTCACGGGACATACATTCGATTTCTTCGTTCCAATACCTTTCCATTGGTCATCATTGCTCCTTGGCTAAAATATAGTACTGTGTGTCAGACTTCACTGTCTTCCGGCAGCCTTTCCGAGTTCAAAGGCTTTTTTGTTGAGTTCCAGGAACTTGGGCGGAACGCACTGTTCGAGAGCCTTCTGCCAGAGTTCTTCCGGGAAATCTGTCTTAGCGGCGAAAACGCCCATGAGTACGACATTTGAAGCCTTTGCAGTACCAGCCTGCTCAGCGAGGCTGAGAGCATCAACAGCAACGAGGTCAGCACCGGCAGCACTCAGCTTTGAAGTGAGGTCTTCCGGATATGCAGCCGCACCTGTGATGACAGGCATAGGATCTATCTGCTGTGTGGAAGTTATGAGATGACCGCCCTTTTTGAGGAAGGGGAGACAGCGTGCAGCTTCAAGAAGCTCGAATGAGATGACTGCATCGGCCTCGCCTTTTTCTATTACAGGCGAATACACCTTATCGCCGTACTTTACATAAGTTACAACAGAACCGCCTCTCTGTGACATACCATGCACTTCGCTGACCTTAACGTCATAGCCCTGTGCCATGAGGACGTTTCCGAGAAGTCTTGAAGCGAGCAGCGAACCCTGTCCGCCTACGCCGACTATCATGATTGATCTTGTTTCCATTTATATTACTCCTTATGATAACTGTTTTATGTTTCGGAAATTACTTGCCGTTCCTGTAGACAAGCTCCAGTTCACCGTCAACGAAGCCTGCTCCGACAGCCTTTGTGCTTTTGAGCATACCTCTGTGCTTTCCGCCGTCAAGGTAGGAGCATACGAGGGACTTCATGACTTCATAAGCGTCGTCCCTTGAATGTTTTTCCTCGTCGGAGAAATCGATATAGAAGATATCCTCCTCCGATGACCATGCTTCTGCACACGGCCATTCATCGTCGTCTTCGTCGAACTGGTCGGAAGCTATGAGCTGTATGCCGAAGATGCAGTCTTCCTCTGATTCCTCATAGAAATTGAAGTTGAAAGCGGAAGTCTCCTCCGGGATAACAGCCTTGTCGAGAAGCTCGTCGAGCCAAATCTCAAATTCTGAATAGATCTCTTTCTTATCCATATCTTTACCTTTATTATTCTGTGATAGCACCGACTCTGCACTGTTCCTGACAGATGCCGCAGCCGACGCACTGTGTATGGTCGATGACAGCCTTGCCGTCCCTCATGGAGATAGCCGGACATCCGAGCTTCATGCACATCTTGCAGCCTACGCACTTAGCGGTATCGACTTTGAGCGGAGGATTGTGCTTTACGTATTTGAGCAATGCACACGGACGGCGTGAGATGATAACGGAAGCCTCGTCAGCAGCGAGTTCCTCCTTGATAGCGGCCTCAGTCTCAGCAAGCTTGTATGGATCTGTCACACGCACTCTCTTTATGCCGATAGCCTTGCAGAGAGCTTCGAGATCAACAGCAGCAGCCGGATCGCCTTTGAGGTTCTTGCCGGTAGTCGGGTTCTGCTGGTGTCCTGTCATGCCTGTGATAGAGTTATCGAGGATTATAACAGTTGAGTTTGAATTATTGTAAGCTATATTTACAAGACCTGTCATACCGCTGTGCATGAAAGTCGAGTCACCGATAACGGCAACGCTCTTGTGTTCGCTCTCAGCACCTCTTGCCTTGTTGAATCCGTGGAGTCCGGAAATGGAAGCACCCATGCAGATAGTTGTATCGATAGCGTTGAGCGGAGCAGCAGCACCGAGAGTATAGCAGCCGATGTCGCCCGATACAGTAACGCCGAGCTTCTTCAGGCAGTAGAACAGACCTCTGTGAGGACAGCCGGGACACATAACAGGAGGACGTACAGGGATATTCTCGTCGAGCTGGACGAATTCCTTCTTCTCGCCGAGGAGCTTCTCAGCGATGACGGACTGCGGGAGTTCTCCGATATAACCGAATATCTCCTTGCCCTTGACGTTGTTCACGCCGATATTGCGGCAGTGCTGTTCGATGATGCCGTCGAGTTCTTCTATAACGTAAACAGTCTCGTACTTAGCTGCGAAATCCTGTATGAGCTTTACTGGGAGGGGATTTACCATACCGAGTTTGAGTACGGAAGCCTTGTCTCCGAGAGCTTCCTTTGTATACTGATAGGCAGCACCGTTTGTGATAACGCCGAACTGTGCGTTTTCGGAGATCTCAACACGGTTGAACGGACATGATTCAGCGTACTCGGTGAGCTTCTTTGTCCTCTCCTC
>CADBQF010000097.1 GCA_902796705.1 Ruminococcus flavefaciens | reverse complement strand
CCTTTCCTAAAACTTTCAGCGTCAAATTTCCCCTGACGGGACGCTCTGGCAAATCTTGCCGTACACGATAACTTATCGTGAGCGTCCCGTCAGGGGAAATTTCATGTTAAAAGTCTTTGGAAGGGGGTGTGGGTGAGAACCTTTCCTCAGAAAGGTTTCCCCCACAAAAGTTATATACTTAAATATCAGTAAAGACCATATTTTCATTCGTTTACGGGAAAGTGATCCGTAACACGGTGGATATAATTGCTAAGCAGGATAAGGTCATCGCTGTCGATATCGCCGCTGCCGTCGAGATCGGCTTCTTCGATGAATCCATCACCGGAGGAAGCGACAAGCTGTTTCATCATGCACAGGTCGAACACGTCGATAACGTCATCTTTGTTGATATCGCCGTAAACAACGGCGGGTTCTGGCATATCCATAGACCAGCGGTCAACGTTGAAGAGATATCCGCTTCCGCCCCTGAACACGAAATAAACATCATGGACACCGGAAGTCTTGTCGATGCGGCACGACTGTGTAGCCCATTTCTGCCAGCCGCCTGTTCCTGATATATCCATAGAGCCGATGAGTTTTCCGTCCGGGGAATCAAGATGCACTTCAAGAGAAGCTGCTGCACCGTTCGAGCCTATGCGGAAATCGATAGAATCTGCTTCGCCGCTGCCGAAGTCGATATTCTTGAAACCGATGTAGTCTCCGTTTTCGATATAAGCCACGTCGCTGCCGCCTTCGCTGCAATTTTCTGTCTGTATACCTGACTGATAGTCGTAGCTTTCGGCTTCGATGCTGTTTCCTGAACCCGATATACGCAGGATATGACTTGACTTGCTGAGAACTTTTCCGGAACTGTCAACGACATATATCCTGTAATTACCCTCGGCAGAAGGAGTGCGTATAGAGCCTGTGCTTCCGCTTGCTCTTGTCATAGTGCTTCCCTTTGTGAAAGAAGAAGTGCCGTCGGGAGCTATCCATACAGTATTTTTAGTTTTTCTTATCGGAAGAAGACTTCCGCCTGTAGTCTGACAGCTTGCCGGGAAGACCTGATCTGCTTCTGATTTGAGCCATACAGGGACGAGACTGCTGTATTCGCCTGATACACCTGATGCAAGGCATATCTTATACTGAGCGAGCGGCCATACATTATCAGAAACAACTATCGGAACATCGATATCGCTTGACGGAGGATTCTTTCCCATTTTGTTCACAGTGGCGTAAGTACGCTTGATAGTGAGGTCATGCTTCTGACCGTAATCTTCACAGTTGATAGTGTATGTAACATTCGGACTTATTTCGAGAACATTGTCATTTTCTTCGATATAGGCTGTACCCTCATCATTGTGCAGACCGTATGTTGGCTGATAAGCAGCCGCAGCCGGGATACCCTGTATATAATTCTCGTTGATGACAGTTCCGGGCATCTGACCGATAGTATAGATACCGCCGCTGTCGTGGAGGCGGTCAAGGCTGTTTATGACACGGTTATTGCAGATCATATTGTCACGGCAGGTAGTGCTGTCCTTGAAATTACACCAGCCCCAGCCGAGATGTATTCCGTTGTAGGCGGTCTTTTCAATAGTATTGTTAAGTATCTTTACGGAATCCACATAGTAAGCCGTAATAGCCGCACAGCCGCCGAATCCGTGAACTACACTTATATCGTAGAGCATATTCTGTGAGATAGTATTGTTCTTGCAGATACCCTCAACATCTTTGGAGAATTTTTCGTGATTGTTCCATGCGGCATCACCTATATAGATATGCTGCGGATGCCCCATAGTGATACCGCTCGATGTGATATCGGTAATGTAGTTTCCGGTGATATTGCAGTTGGTGACATCGTTCGTCATGGAGATACCGTCCGCACCTGTATGCTTGACAGTATTACCTATGAAATTGATAGAGCTGCTGTTCGTGACGCTGACAGCACCGGGGAGCGTATCAGCCATTTCATATTTCCTGTTGTGCCAGTTGGAATCTGCGAAAGCAATGTAAGTCTGAGCAGCCTGACAGGTAGTTTTTCCGTGAGAGCCGGCAACATCTGTAAGCTGATAATCGGTATTTGCAAAAGTGATGCCGCTGAAAGTGATATCCGTTACACGCTCACCGAGGGAGTTTCCCTTTACGACGATGAGCTGATCTGCCACAGGTACTTCAACATCGGCAGAGGACATATCATCGTCCGACCGTGGATAATAGTACAGGACTTTTGCGGTTTTATCAAAATAGAATTCTCCCGGCTCATCGACGAATGAGAATGAATTGTAGATCGTATGAGTACCGTAAGTCGAAAATCCAGCATTCCAGCCGGGAGTCTGGGCTATCGCTCCGTAAGGCTGCTGGAGGAGGAGGATCAGATTTCCGTTTTCGACCTTGACATCACGGGTGCAGACGATATTCTCGTTCCATGTAGTGCCGTTGATTATCTCAAGGTCATCGTAATTTGACGGGATATAGGGAACAGCATTTGCTGCATAGGAGATGCCGTCGCTCTTTTTTCCCGAATCCCATGCCCAGTCCGCCTGACCGGCAGTTATATTGTAAGTACCGTATCCGCCTTTTGACTGAACGGTAACGCTTCCCATATTTGCACGTCTGTCATTTACATAGAGGTTGCGGAGTTTGCTGTCTCTGTCGAGTGAAGCAGAATAAAGCTTGTCGTTGTACTTTTTCCAGCCGGAGACTTTTACAGCTCCGTTGATGACAGGAACTTCATCTTTGTAGGCACAGTAAGTTATCGTATGACCGTTAGAGCCGGAATCCCTCGTATCAAAAACGATAGGTTCAGTGATACGGTAATCTCCTCCGTGAAGATATACCGTGATATCTCCGGTCATATCCTTGTTGCATTTTCTTACCGCATCACGGGCAGCGGTGATAGTCCTGAAAGGCGAATCGATAGAGCCGTCGCCGCTGTCGCTTCCGTCAGGTGAAACGTGGAACACGATCTCATTCCCGGCAGCATTGACATTATTCAAAGGCGTATAAGACTCAAAGGCTATAGATGTTCCGATCATCAGAGCGGCAGAAGAACACAGTAATTTTTTTATATCCATAATAATATCCCCTTGAAGCAATATGAACGTTACTGATGAAGAGCTGTGTACTATTCATGAGTAGCTGTCTTATATTGCACTGATTTTATACTATAATTTTATAACTTTTTGTGAAATACGCAACCCACTAAATGAAAAAATAGTGGACAAAATGTTTCCTGAAAAGAAATTTTAATGAATT
>CADBQF010000096.1 GCA_902796705.1 Ruminococcus flavefaciens | reverse complement strand
CACCGGTGGTGTCTTTTATCTTTGATCTCATAATGAGTATCGAGAGCGAATCAAGTCCTATATCGAATATATTTTCGTCAAGGCTGGCTGTCTTCTTTCCTATGACGGAATAGACTATATCGAGAACGGTCTTCTCCGTAGCGGTGAGAGCTGTTTCCTCCCTGTCCGGCTGAGATGTTCCGGGAGAAGTCTGCGGTGATGTTTTCTGAACGGGGACTGATTCCGGAGCTGTTTCCCTCTCCCCGTCCGCTTCGGATTTCACCGAGATGATAACGGAGGTCTCGCATCTCTTTCCGTTATATCCGCCGGTCACAACATCTGTATGGATAAAGCCGGCTTCTCTGTAGGCATTCACCCACTCCTCTGCACCGATGACGATCGATCTGCCTGTTCTGAGCGGATCTTTGTCGTAGTTCCACCAGCCGGGAGAGTATCCGAATATGAGCTGTGACAAGTCGTCTATCTGTAATTTCTGAGCCATTGCAGTCATTCCGCAAGGTCTGAGTATGCGTCTGAGATTTCCGAGCGACTTCCTTATGTCGGATGTCGCCTGAACGACATCGAGTCCCACGACGATATCGAAATATCCTTCCGGTATGTCGCTTTCAGACGGTGCATTCTCGATATTGAACGTGCGGAACTGCATCTTCTTCCTGATATCCTCGTCAAAGCTGTTCTCCGCCTGAATGACGAAGCTCGTTCCGATATCGGTGAACCAGTATTCAATATCGCAGTCCCTTATCTGTTCAAGGAGCGGCTGAGTGAGTTCCGCCGTTCCGCCGCCTATCTCAAGGATACGGACTTTTCTGCCGCATTTCTTTACCTTTCCGGCGATGAAGTCAGCGAGTATCTCAACATATGTCATGGTGTTCTTGTACTCCGGAGTTTCCTTGTCGATATCGCTGAGATGATCGAAGCTTCCGTCCGGATAGATTATCTCATTGCCTATCCTGTTTCCGCTGAAAACATCTCCGTAAGCGTCCACGCACTCTTTCACAAGTCCGAAATACGCCCTGAAATCGCTGAGCTGTCCGCAGCATTCCTCGTATGTCTTTTCAAAGTCATATCCCGACGGATCGTCTTTGAGAGTGAGTATCTCGCCCTCCTTTGAGGCAAGCCCCTTTTCAGTGAGGACGTTTCCGAGGAACTTCACGAACGGGACGTATTTTTCGATTACGCTGCCCCTTTTCACTATCTCATCAAGCGGATAGCCGATGCCTTTTTCCAGTCCGGCAGATGCGAACCAGCTCATTGCTGCGGCTGCCGAGAGCTTGTGGAAAACTTCCTCTCCGGACGGTATCTCCCTGAGAAGACGTATACCACGCCTGCGGTCAGTTTCGGCTTCTATATCTCTTAGAACGGCTATGTCGTCTTCGCTGATATTGACTGCCGAAAGTCCGCTCTCGAACTGGTCAAGGATATTGAACCGCTTCATATCGAATGAATACTGCGGCAGAGAGATCTTAGGCTGCTCTCCCTCCGGGAAAAGGCTCTCCCTGCTGAAAGATATGCCGGTTTTCCACAGTTCACCTATAAGGCGGAGGATACCGTACCATTCGTGGCACTCGCCGTCGCCGTCTTCGTAAAGTTTCATAGCCGGGAAGACACGTACTTTCTCATCGTGCATGAATATCCTGCCGGCAAATCCCGAAAGCGAATCGTTAGAGCCTGTCTCGATAAACACGAGGTCTTCGTCCCCGTCAAGATCGTTCCTTATGGCAAGGCACGCATCTTCAAACATGACAGGCTTTTCCATGAGCTGAGTCCAGTAGCCGGGAGACTGCATCTTTCCGCTCTCCGCACGGCTTCCGTCAAGCGTCGAATAGACGGGGTATCTGCTCTCGTGGAATCTGACTTTATCAAAGCAGGCAAGATATTCATTTTCGATGCCTTTCATGATATCCGTATGGCCGCACGAGCCGATATCGAGGACTTTGAAGATGATCCTCTCACCTGTGAGCTTCTTCGTGAATTCCTCAAAGGCATCTTCCGTGCAGGTGACTGTGAGCCTGTCACGGACATTGCAGCCGGTGATATAAACGCCCTGCGTGATGAACGGCTCTATGCGTTTTCTGTCGGCTGCGGCGGAGATCATTCTGCCCTGCGGAAGTCCGCTTATGAGAACGGAGCGTCTGTACACGAGTTCAAGCACGTCTTCTATCGGCATGATGCCGCCGAATGCTGCCATTGCATATTCTCCGAGGCTGTGTCCGGCGAGTGCGTCCGGGACGATGCCCATTTCTTCGAGCATCATCGCTGCGGAATAATCGGCTGAAACTATCCTCAGATCCATATTGTCCGTTCCGGGGACGGAGATATCGGCTTTTCCGCCTGTGAGTCCGAGGACGATATCAACGCATCTGCTGTGATATTTCCGGAAAATGCTGCTCCTCCTGCGGATATCGGCTGTGAAGTTCACGGCTGCCGTTCCCGAACCGGGGAACATGAACACCGTCCTGTACTCCTTGTCCTCGTCGAAGCGTGATATGTCGGTCATCACTTTCACTTCGCCGTCTTCGGCTATGAAAGTCCTCCTGAAAGGCATCTCACGGCGGCAGTTCATGAGAGCGTATGCCGCCTGCACTGAACGGGAGCTGTTCTCTTTCAGCCACGAAACAATACCGGAAGTGTTCCTTTCGAGAGCTTCCTGAGATGAAGCCGAAAGCACGAAAAGGCCTGTTCTGTTCTCCGGGGCGGGAGTTTCGCTGCGGCGGTATTCTTCTATGACACAGTGAGCATTTTCTCCGCCGACTCCGAAAGAGCTTATGCCTGCATGGAGAAGTCTGCCTGTCTTGTCGAGTTTTTCAGCCTTTGTATTCACATAGAAACGCTCCTGACCGGCGAGGGCTTTTCCCGGACGGTCGAAATTGACTGCCGCCGGTATCTCTCCCCTGTCAAGAATGAGTGAACTCTTGATAAGACCTGCGACACCGGCTGCTGCATCGAGGTGTCCCATGTTGTTCTTTATCGAACCTATCGGTATCTTCTTTGAAGCGTCCGCATCTGCGAAGGCTTTCCTGAGAGCCTCTGCCTCTATCGCATCTCCGATAGCCGTAGCCGTGCCGTGAGTTTCGATATAGTCGATATCATTGATATCAACGCCGGAAGCTTCCAATGCACTTTTAATTACCTCATATTCTCCGGGAAGGCTGGGGGCGGTGAAGCTTGCCTTGCGGCTTCCGTCATTTCCTATCGATACGGCTTTTATCACCGAATAGATATGGTCGCCGTCCCTCTCGGCATCTTCGAGCCTTTTGAGGACGACGGCGGCACAGCCGTTTCCGGGGACGAATCCGCTCGCCTTTTCGTCGAATGCACGGGTGTATGTATCTTCCGACATAACTCCGCTCATATAGCTGTAGTATTCCTGCTGCGGATTCATCGTAGCTCCGCCTGCGAGCATGACATCTGCCTCGCCGTCACGGAGATACTTGCACGCAAGCTGGACTGTCGTGAGCGATGTCGAACAAGCCGAGAGTGCATACACGCAAGGCCCTGTGAGGTCGAGCTTATATGCCGTGCGTGTAGCCGTGCCTGCTCCGGAGAACATCGCATCGCTCACGCTCTTTTCGCTTCGGCTGTGTACCATGTATCTCACCTGATACTCATTGAAGCCCGAACCGCATACTATGCCTATCCTGTCATCTGTCTTTCCGGGAACGATGCAGGCATCTTCAAGGGCGTGATATGCCGTCTGGAGCATCCACCTGTCTGCCGGACATATGTGCATCGCCTCCGCTTCGCTTATGCCGAAAAATCCGTTGTCGAAACCGAAAAGATCTTCCACCGAGCCGTATGCCGATCTCACCGAATCACGGCTCCTGTAGAAATTTCTTCTCGTAATGCTGTCACGTCCGGCTGACAGTTCGTTCCATAATCCGTTCAGATCATCGCAGCCGGGCATTTTCAGAGCTATGCCGACTATTGCGATATCGAGCGGTCTTTTCATGTTATCTTTCATTATGACCTCGCAATATATTTATCCAATTCTGTTCTGATGCTTCTGCAAAGCTCCTCCGCCTTGTCACGTATGAAGAAATGTCCGCCCTCATAGTATGAGATGCTGTAGTCGTCCGAGAATTCGCACAGACGCTCCGTATCGCTGCACGCAACTTCCGTGTCCTCACGGCTGGCGAATGCCCTTATCGGACAGCCGACCTTCTCACTTGCCGGAGGATATGTCTCAACGAGCGTGTAATCTCCCCTGATGAGCGGAAAATACGCCTTTCTGAACTCCTCCATATCAAGAAGCTCCCTTGAAGTGCCGCCGTTGTTCTCAAGATAGGCAGCAAGTTCGTCATCGGTCATATTTCCGACATATACCTTTCTGCCGGCACGGGTGATCGTCGTTCCCGACATGAAAAGGATATCGGGATATCTTCCTGTTTCCCTGTATATCTTCCTTGTAAGCTCGTATGCGAGAATTCCTCCCATGCTGTGTCCGAATATCGAAAACGGTGCATCGAGCCTGTCCTTTATCCCCTCATATATCATGTCAACAAGTTCAAAGCAGTTCCCGACTGCCTTTTCATTCATACGGTTCTCTCTTCCGGGGAGCTGTATCGGCAGAACATTCACTTCGCTGCCGAGCATTTTCTGCCACCCTCTGTAAAGTGTAGCTCCCGATCCTGCCATTGGAAGACAGAACAGATCATATCCGGCTGTACCCCCTGAGCCGAACTGCGATATCCAAGATGTCATATACTCACTCCTGATATTATGAATTTACCATATCAAGTATCTGATTCGGTGTCTGACCTGTGTGGAGAGTGATCTCCCTGCCCGTCACGTCGGAAAGCTCATATGAAATGAGCGTGAGGTCGAGCGAATCGACTCCGTTCTCTGCCATAGTCTTTTCGGCGGCAAGTTCTCCTTTGAGTTCAACATTGCTGTTGACGATTATCTCCTTGAATTCATTGATGCTCATGTATTTTCCTCCTGTTTTCATATCTCATTTATGCGGAACAGGCTGTAGTAGCTCCTGTTCCTGCCAAGCCTCACATCTTCGATGAGCTGCGGGACTTTTTCAAAGCTGCAAACTTCCCCGTCATACGGCGGTATCCAGTCGTGCTTCTCTGCGAAGTCTATCGCCTCGATGCCGTCACGCACAGGTGCATAGTGCGTGAAGACGTGGATATGTCTGTTGATGCACTCATTCTGGCGGATAACGGGATACATTCCCCCCGACCTCCAGCCGCACGTCGCAAGGACTCCCTGACGAGAGAGAAGACGCATCGTGGTGTTGTATGTGGCTTTTCCGATATTGTCTATGAATACCGAAACGCCCTCGCCGCCGGTCAGCTTCATGACTTCCTCGATGATGCTGCTCTGGGGCATATTCCTGTCAACGGCTGCGATGCCGTTTTTTCTGCAAAGCTCCTGCATATCACTGCTGCCGAGTATCATTCCCGTCCGGCAGCCGAGAATCGATGCAAGGCGAAGTTCCGCATAGCTGACTCCTCCGCCCCAGCCCCAGACGTTCATCTCCTCAAGGGGCATATCTTCCATTTGTATGCGGAAAGCCTTCAATGCACTTTTCCAGTTCGACCATGCCGTCACGAATTTAAGCGAAAACATCGCCCACTGTTCATATGTGAGCTTCGTATCCTTCGGAATGGGAATGACCTCGTGGCTCGTGAGCTTTATCGTTTTTGCGAGCATACCCACCGAGCCGGGCTGGTCGTAGCCGGTTACTTTTATGGGATAGCCGTACTTGTCTGGCTTTGCATTTCCGAAGAGTATGCAGATATCTCCGGGAACGACGTTCTTCACATCGCTGCCTGTCTCCTTTATGCGGACGATGCCGGCATTTCCGAGGACGATGCGGTCTTCTCCCCTGGCGGCGAAGATGTTCTCCGGCTTCTTTTCGACAGCGTGGACGTAATTTCCCTCGACCGAGCCGATGAGCGGTTCGGCAAGGACTTCATCGCTCTGTATATCGCTGAATTCAAATTCCTCATACACGAACTCCGCAGATGCTTCGTCCTTTTCTTTAAGCACCCATGCTTCTGTCTTCATATGCCTGCCCCCTCTTTTTCCAGCCAGCCGGTGATATCTGATATCGTCCGGAATCCGCTGTAGATGTCCTTGTCTATCTCTGTATCGAACTCATTCTCTGTCTCATAGATGAGTCTTATCATCTCGAACGAATTGAGTCCGAGTTCTTCATACAGGAGCGTATCTCCGGTGACACCGCTCATATCCCTGTCGGTTATATAGGAGATCATCTCCTTGACTTTATCGGTAACATTCATCGGGTATCTTCCTTTTTATCTTATTTATAGCAGTTTTCTCGAAAGGCGTATCACGGAACTTTATCTCTGCGATGCGGCGGTATTCCGGGAGAGCCTGATTCATCTGACGCATAT
>CADBQF010000095.1 GCA_902796705.1 Ruminococcus flavefaciens | reverse complement strand
GGATATTGTAGTTTTTCTGGAGAGAACCGAGGATATCGATGACTTTTTCCTTATCTTCATCGACGAGGAGCGATATCCATTCATCATCGGAAGAAACTGAAAGACAGGGATATTCTTTCTGTATCGCATCTGCACGCTCTTTCAGATCGCCGTCAACACGTATTTTAAGAGTGCGGTACGAACCGAAGAAGCTTTTGAGGTGAGCGATATCATTGTCATAGAGCATCTTTCCCTTATCGATTATGACGATCCTCTGACAGAGTGCATCGACATCGCCCATATCATGAGTCGTGAGTATGACGGTAGTTTTCTTTTCCTTATTGAGTGCATGGATAAGCGTTCGTATCTTAGCCTTCATCGAGACATCAAGACCGATAGTAGGCTCGTCCAGAAAAACGATCTTCGGATCGTGCAGGAAAGCTGCCAGTATATCGCTGAGCGTCCTCTGTCCGAGAGACATCTGCCTTACGGGTTTATGGAGCAGAGGTTCGATATCAACAAGTGAACGGTAAAAATCAAGTATGCTGCTGTAATCCTTATCGGTTATCTGATAGATGTCTTTCAGCAGCTTGAACGATTCAACGAGCGGCAGCGACCACCAGAGCTGTGACCTCTGACCGAAGACAACGCCTATCTCCTGAGAATTCTTCGCACGGTTCTTGTAAGGGACGTTCCCGCCGACGAGTATCTCACCGGAGGTCGGTTCAAGAACACCGGTCATCATTTTGATCGTTGTAGATTTGCCTGCTCCGTTAGGCCCTAAGTAACCGACTATCTCGCCCTGACCGATGCTCATGGAAATATCATCGACAGCACGCACTATCTTGTAGTCCCTTGAAAAAAGGTCTTTCAGGCTTCCCATGAGTCCTTCACGGCGGTTGAGTACCTTGAATTCCTTAACAACGTTTTTCAGCTCGATAATAGCTGACATATCCATCCCTCCTGTAAAAAAAGTATTATTCAATTATATTACAATTGCTGTAAAATGTCAAGCCGAAAATAATTATTTTTTCAAAAAATAACCCCCTGTCCGGAACTGTGAAAGTTCAGTTCCCGGCAGGGGATACCTTTTATTATTTTCTTAGACTGACAAGAAACACCGAACCTCCGCCGGGCTTGCTGCTGACGTAGATCTTTCCGCCGCATCTGTCAGTGATCTCCTTGCACAGAGCGAGTCCGAGACCGTTTCCCTGTGAACGCCTTGAATGGTCTGCCTGATAGAATTTATCGAAGATATGCCGCTGTTCTTCTTCCGTCATGCCGATGCCCTCATCACAGAATATCACCTTGTAATGATGAGGCGATTCTTCGAGACTGACCGTCACTACTCCGGAATCATGCGAGAATTTTATCGCATTGCTGAGCAGATTTGTCCACACCTGGAACAGAAGTGATCGCTGACCGGTATATGTGACTTCCTTGAGCGAGAGGTCGAAAGTGATATCCTTTCTGCTCCATTTCGGTTCAAGAAGAACGATCGCTTCACGGAGCTGTTCGTCAAGACGGTATGTATCTGGTTCTCCGAGGTCAGCCTGATGCTCTATCCTGGAAAGGCGGAGGATATTCTCTGTAAGGTCGTTGAGTTTTTCTATGCTGAAAAATGATTTCGATATGTACTCCTTCCGCTCTTCGGGGGTGAGCGTATCGTCCTGGAGCAGAGTGAGATAACCTGTCAGGGAAGTGAGCGGAGTCTTGAATTCGTGCGATACATTGGCTACGAAATCATTTCTTATCATTTCGATAGAGTTGAGTTCCTGAGCCATGTAGTTGAAATTCTCGATAGTATCAGCAAGCTCCTGGACTTTTCCGGTATATTCGAGCTTTACGTCATATTCTCCCACAGCTATCTTTTTGGAAGCCGCACTTATCTCCTGGAGCGGTTTGAAGACGTTCCATACCGTGAAATAAGATGCCGCCGAAGCGAGCCATACACATATTATATAAAGTATGATGCTTATGATAGCCGGATTGAAGGTGGAATGGATATCTATGCCAAGCTTTCCGAGCAGGAAGTGGAGCATAAGTATCAATGCCGTGAAAAATACGATAGTCGTCAGAAAGGCAAGGGTTATCCTCTTGACCATTTTCTTGTAGTGCTTTATCACGGCACGCTGTTCTTTACGTATCATACTTCATCACCCTGTATCCGAGACCTCGTATGGTAATTATCTTAAAATCAGTATTGTTCCTGAAACGGTCACGCAGACGGCTGATATGCACATCGAGCGTATGCGAATCGGTCACATCTTCTATTCCCCATATATCGTCAAGGAGCTGCTGACGTGTGAATATCTGACCGGGATATGAGAGGAGCTTATACAGCAGCATGAATTCTTTCTGAGGGAGTATCTGTCTGCCGTTTTTGTCCTCGACGCTCCATGTTCCGTATTCAAGCACCGTATCTCCGAAGCTGAGCTTTTTTTCGCTGACGCTCCTTGCACGGCGGAGGATAGCCTCTACACGCAGTATCATCTCATTTATATTAACAGGCTTTACGAGGTAATCATCAGCCCCCGACCTGAAACCGGCTTCCTTGTCGGTAATGCTTCCCTTAGCCGTTATCACGAGTACCGGGATATCGATGCCTGCACTGCGAAGCTCACGGATAAAAGTGAAGCCGTCCATTCCGGGCATCATCACATCGGATATGATAAGATCGATATATTCCTTATCGAGCAGTTCAAGTGCAGCCTCGGCACTTTCCGCCCGGAACGGCTTATAATCATGACGTGAGAGAGTTTTTGAAAAAAGTTCACGGAGGTCGTCGTCGTCCTCCACAACGAGTATATTGAACATATCAGCACCACGCTTTCATATTGATAAGTATGATAATCAAATTATACCATGCAGAAGTCCTCATTTCAAGGATAATAAAATTATTTGTGCGAATCTCAACAAAAATTGAGGTTGATTTGAGGTATAGTTGAGAAAGGAGGTATATAATGGTATCATAAAGGAGGGATATAAATGCTTGAATTAAAAGGCATTACCAAAGATTACCTTGCCGGCGAAAATACTGTACACGCCCTCAAAGGTATAGATCTTAAATTCCGCAAATCAGAATTTGTCTCGATACTCGGACCTTCCGGCTGCGGAAAGACAACTATGCTGAACATAATCGGCGGACTCGATCAGTATACTTCCGGCGATCTTCTCATAAACGGCAGATCGACAAAAGATTTCAAAGACCGTGACTGGGACGCTTACCGAAATTATTCTGTCGGATTCGTTTTCCAGAGCTATAACCTCATTCCGCATCAGACCGTTCTCCAGAACGTAGAACTCGCACTTACTCTTTCAGGCGTTTCAAAGAATGAAAGACGTGAGCGTGCGAAAAAAGCTCTCGAACAGGTAGGACTCGGAAATCAGCTCCACAAGAAGCCTTCTGAAATGTCCGGCGGACAGATGCAGCGAGTTGCTATCGCCCGTGCGATCGTCAACGATCCCGATATCGTCCTTGCCGATGAGCCGACAGGAGCTCTTGATACAAAGACGAGCGTTCAGGTAATGGATATCCTCAAATCTATCGCAGATGAGAGACTCGTTATCATGGTAACTCACAATCCTGAGCTTGCAGAACAGTATTCCAGCCGTATCGTGCGTATGGTCGATGGTGTTATACAGGAAGATACGAATCCCCTCACCGAAAAGGAGATAGGCATAGAAGAAGTCCGTGACAAAACTGTCCAGGACGAGGAAAAGAACAAGAAGAAAAAGCCTTCCATGTCCTTTGCGACGAGCTTCGGACTTTCTTTGAAAAACCTCTTTACCAAAAAGGGAAGAACGCTCCTTACATCGTTTGCGGGAAGCATCGGTATCATCGGCATCGCCCTGATCTACTCAGTATCTCAGGGATTTCAGAACTATATAGATGATATACAGGAGGAAACGCTGTCGTCCTATCCTCTGACTATAGAGCATACAAATACCGATCTTTCGTCTATCATGAAAACTTTCATGAATCTACAGAACGGCGAGACAGAGCATGATAAGAACGCAGTCTACAAGCGTTCTGCCGTATATGAGATAATGAACGCTTTCAATGATAAGGAGGGAAAAGAAAATGACCTCCGTTCGTTCAAGTCATTCATCGATGAACAGATGGAAGACAAGAACTCAAAGCTCAGTTCAGCTCTCAGCGGCATACAGTACACATATGATTATGATATGCTCGTTTATACCAAGAACGTTGACGGAAGCATAATTCTCTCAGATGCACAGCAGCTCATGCAGGAACTCATCGCAGATAGTATGCACATCGACCTTTCTGCTATGTCTAATACTAACAGCAGCGGTATGATGGGCAGCATGATGGGCGGCGGTATGTCGTCAAGCATATGGCAGGAGATGCTCTCAGGCGAAGACGGAAAACCGATATCTCCGCTCCTCGAAAAGCAGTACGATGTCGTATACGGTTCATGGCCGAACAGCTACGACGAGATCGTGCTTGTCCTCGACAAGAACAACGAACTCAATGACCTTGCACTCTATGCACTCGGTCTTGAATCAAAGGAAGAGATAAGCAAGATCATGGACGCTGCAATGAACGGAACTATTCTCGAAAAGAGCGGTCAGGAAAGCTGGAGCTACGAGGATATCTGCAATTCGGAATACCGTGTAGTCCTCAATTCCGACTGCTACAGCTATGATGCTTCGACAGGACTCTATTCCGACCTCAGAGATACTGACACGGGACTCCAGTACCTCTACGACAATGCGATCCCGCTCAAAGTAACAGGTATCATTCGTCCGAATGAAGACGCATCATCAGCGATGCTCACAGGTTCTATCGGCTATACAAAAGCTCTTACAGAATATATCATAACCAATTCCCGTGAAGCTGACGTTATAACGGCACAGCTTGCCGATCCTGACAAGGACGTTATAACAGGCCTTCCGTTCAAGTCGAATACAACGAGCCTTACCGATGAGGAAAAGGACGAGAACTTCCGCAAGTATATTGAATCGATGAGCGATCAGGAGAAGGCAGCTATGTATATGCAGCTCGCTGCAACTCCCTCAAAGAGCGAACTTGATAAGCTCACAGCAGATGCACTCAAAGGTGCAACAAGAAAAGATATGGAAAAGGCACTCGTTCAGATGATGACTCAGCAGATGGGCATGAGCGAAGCCGATGTACAGGGATATATCTCCTCTATGGGCGATGAAGAGATCGAGCAGATCTACACAACGGCCGTTCAGGAGCAGGTAAAAGCTCAGTACGCACAGCAGGCTATGAAGTCGCTTTCTACAGCTAAGCCGGCTGATCTCGTTGCAGGTCTTGACAAGATGATGAAGTCCATGACGGCTGCGGACAGTGCATATTACTATGACGAGATAATGGAGTTCTCAAATGCTTCATATGAAGAGAACCTCCGCTCAATGGGATATATCGACCTCGAAGAACCGTATGCTGTAAATCTCTTTGCTTCATCTTTCGATAATAAGGAAGTCATCGAGAAAGTCATAAAGGATTACAACAAGGGCAAGGACGATATCGACCAGATCAAGTACACTGACTATATAGGAATAATGATGAGCGGTGTAACGACGATCATAAATGCTATAACATATGTCCTCATCGCATTCGTAAGCATCTCGCTCATCGTATCATCGATCATGATAGGCGTTATCACGCTCATATCTGTTCAGGAGAGAACGAAGGAGATCGGAATCCTGCGTGCTATCGGTGCTTCAAAGAGAAATGTAAGCAATATGTTCAATGCTGAAACAATGATAATCGGATTCACTTCAGGATTGCTCGGCGTCATAGTTTCGTGGCTGTGTACATTCCCGATAAATTCTATAATCAAGGCACTTACAGGAATAACTAACCTCAAGGCAACGCTCCCGATACTTGCTGCATTGATACTCATACTCATTAGTATGCTCCTCACACTTATCTCAGGATTTATCCCGTCAAGAAGTGCAGCCAAGAAAGATCCCGTTGTCGCACTCAGAACAGAATAACACACAACAGAATATCTCACTGTCCCGGAACGGTAATAAGTATCGTTCCGGGATATTTTATGCCTTCGGAGGACTTGCTATTTCATTGAAGATGTGATATAATCAAATATATAAATTATGGGTGCTATTTATATTATTGATCAGGAGATGATATCATATGAATAAATACGGAACACTTACTAAAGTCGGAAATACAGAAATAAACGTTTATACCGAAGGAAACGGCAGCATCACTATCATATTCATGGCAGGTTCAGGCGTCGGCTGTCCGACTTATGAGTATAAGCCTGTATACAGAAGATTATCAGATAAATACCGCATAGCTGTTATAGAAAAAGCAGGTTACGGCCTCAGCGGAAAAGCTGTCACAGAGCGTACCGTCGAGAATCTTGTCGAGGAAAGCAGGACTGCCTTGAAAAATCTTGATATTTTACCGCCGTATATACTTGCCCCTCATTCTTATTCCGGATTTGAAGCAATATGGTGGGCTAACACTTACCCGGACGAAGTAAAGGCAGTGCTCAGCCTTGATATGGGATTTCCGAATATGATGAAAGCTCAGGCAAAAGAGATACCTCATGAAAAAAAGAAGGCAATGGTCGCAAAGACAAGATCACTGATGCAGAAGATCGCTAAGCGTGGACTTCTTGACAAGATCCTCAGAAACAAGACAGTCAATGCATCCGGACTTATGAAAAGTGACGAGCTGACCGCAGAGGAAAAGCAGATATATGAGGAAGTATATTATAAGAACATAGCCAGCGAAGCAGTATTTGAAGAATCAATCCTTGCAGAAGCCAATGCGGAAAAAGCAGGGAACACCGGCTATCTGAAATGTCCTGCCTGCTTTCTCGTTAGCAATATGAGATCACCGGTAAAGTCTCTCACATGGCAGCAGGCTGCAAAGGATTACGCCGAACACTGTGATGCAGAGATATACATGATGAATGAGGACCATATGATGTACACTAAGATACCGGACAAGGTAGCTGGTATCTTCAGAGATTTTCTGAAAAAGAAAGGTTTTTGATACAGCCGTCAGGAGGGGTATGTATGCTGCACAGAATGAAACTTGACAGAGAACCGTTTAATATGATCGCAAACGGCAGCAAGACTGTCGAACTGCGTCTTTTCGATGAAAAGCGAAAGCAGATAAAGTGCGGTGATTTCATCGGTTTTTATGAAAAAGACGCACCGGACAGCATGATACAGGTCAGAGTCACAGGGCTTTTCAGATATGACAGCTTTGAGGAACTCTTTGAAAATCTTCCGGACAAGAGATATGGAAAAGGCATCGATGCCGGATATATGGAAAGATTCTACAGCCGTGATGAACAGGATAAGTACGGCGTTATCGGGATAGAGTTCAGGAAAACAGAACTCCAGCGGTTCATAGATGCACAGGAGAACGGATATGATTTCGGTGAAAACTATGAAACAGCCATTCAGGAGATACGCTGCGGAGAAAAGCTCACTCACTGGATATGGTATGTTTTTCCGCAGATAGAGGGACTCGGATTCGGCGAGATATCTGTCAGATTTTCCATAAAAAACACGGAGGAAGCAGCCGATTACTATGACCACCCGCTCCTTGGCGGAAGGCTCAGGGAATGCTGTGAGGCACTTCTTGAACTGGAACAGAATGATCCGGTCGTCGTGTTCGGCATGGTCGATGCGTTGAAGCTTCGTTCGTGCATGACGCTGTTTTTAAAGGTGTCGGGAGATGATATTTTCCGTAAAGTCCTTGACAAATTCTGCCAGGGAACGGAAGATGAACTTACTCTCTCAAAGATATAGCATCTGACTGACAGTTTTATCAGTCATCGTCTCACTTAAAGTGAGCAGGTTTTCCTCTTGTTGGTATCAGCAGCTTCGATACAAAGGCTGCGTATCAGATCGTTGAAGGTATATACGCATCTGTCATCACAAGAGATATCTCCAAGCGTCATAAGATACGCAATAAAGAGCTGTTCGACAGAGTTGTCCGTTATGTGATTGAAAATGTT
>CADBQF010000094.1 GCA_902796705.1 Ruminococcus flavefaciens | reverse complement strand
GTAGTCTGTGTAGAAGCTGAAGGATCTTCATTTGTCTTGCTGCCTGATGCCTTTACCTGGACAGCATTGACAGTTCCGGCTGCATTTTTAGAAGCGTCAGTGTTTTCGTCTTTTGTCTGCACATTGGCCGCAGAAGCTGTAACTGCGGCGGCGGCTGTCTGGAAGTTTCCGGCAGCCACGGCGAGTGCCATAATTGCACTCAGCATCTTTTTGTTCATATCATTTACCTCCACATAAAAGGATTTTCCCCAAAAATATATATTTATCAGAGTTTGAAGTCGTCTTCAAAATCAAAGTAGAATTCCAATACACTTCCCGAATGCTGTGTTTTTTGGGCAGCAGCCTCGATAACGCTCCTGCGTTCTGTCTTCTGAGTCACGCTCACGCCACGGTTCTCACGGGCGATAGGGCTTGAACTTACAGAGGACATAGTGGTATAATCCGAATATTCCGCTGCAAAGGGCGATCTTCTTCTTCTCGATTTCAGGTCACGGCTCTTCTGCTTTCTTATGATAAGGTACACAAGTTCAGCCGATGCTGCGATAACGACGAATCCGAGGAATATGATGAACGGCTTGAGGTATTGCAGCCAGCTATTGTTGTTGATTATAAAATCTTTCATGCCCTGCCTCCTCTTACATATCCGTTGAGTTCCGTACCGATATCCTCGACAGATTTCTTTGTCTGCTGTGAGATCGTATCCTTGCAGTTGCTGTCTGCATAGAGAAGACCTGCGAGATATCCCACAGCGGCTTTATACTCGCTGTCTGACGCATATTCTTTCACGACATTGTACGCATCTACGGGGAAATTCTCGTAATCGAGTATAGACTTGGCTATCTTCATTCCCGGACAGTCGCTCACGATATTGAGGTCTGCGTTTGGAACGATAACTTTTGCAACGTTTTTGAGTTCATTCTCCTTGGAATGTTTTATCATTGTGTTGACGTAATCTTCCTTGACTTTTTTTGTATTGGTCTTGCTGACGCATTTAGCGAGAACGTCGTTGAGTTCCGCACTGCTTATGATGTCATCGTCTTTCAGTGCTACATTGAGGACTTCCATGTACGGCTTATCATCATTTCCGTTATAATCCTTGTTTGCTGTGATATAAGCGAGAGCTTTTTCCTTGTAGTCAGAAAGCTCATGTTCGGTATAATCCTCCGCCATTTCGTTGAATTCGAGTTCTGCGATCTCGAAGGTATATCCGTCACGCTTGATATTGAGGAATATAGCCGCTACGAGCAGGATAGCCGAAAGCACGCTGAGTATACCCATGAACCACATGGTCTTGCTCGGCTTGTCACGTTCGAGAAGTTTTTTCTCGGCATCGACAGCGGCTTTCTTGAGCTGTTCGTATGTCTGGAATCGCATGGACGGCGATTTCTCGGTGCATTTTACGACGATAGCTTCTATCTCCGGGGTATAGCCTACCGGGGTATTGAAGAGGTCACGCCTGAAATAGCCTTTGTCCGTTTCCTTGATGACTATGCCCTCCTGCGGATTTATGCAGTCCCACAGCAAAGCACCGAAGGAGAATATATCGCTTCTCTCGTCGAGAACGCCTGTCATTTTTATATTGAATATCTCCCTGTAATCCGGGTGATCGCAGCATTCCGGCGGAGCGTATCCGTTCGTACCGTAGACTCCCACGTCTTCGTAGAATTCTTCGTGAAGCGATACATGGTTCGTATCCGGCGGTATCTGGAGAGATTTTCCGAAGTCGATGACTGTGAGCGAACCTGTCTCGTTAGATACCATGACGTTATCCGGCTTTATATCAAGGTGAAGCACCTTGTTCTTCTCGGTGACATTTATCATGATCTCACAGAATTGTTTTATCCAGCTAATAAGGAGCATCTGGAACTCGAAGACCTCTTCATAGGTGGCATTTGAACCCGGTGTATGTGCCGCAATGCCCTTTGCTGCATTTCCACGGCAATACTCATGGAGATCGCAGCCTGAGATGTAGTCCTCAACGATACAGAAGAACTCCATATTCGGATCTATCATATGATCGCACTTCGCCTGCTTGTTAGGCGGCACGAAGTTGTAGAGATACTTCATCAGATCGTGCGATATATCCGGTATGACACCGGCGAGCTTACTCGTACTGCACTGTTCGAGCTTGCTGAGAGTCTTCATCTCATAGTCGAAGAAATCGCCTATCCTGTCCTTATCCCTGAATTTAAGGGCGTATGTCCTGCCTACGGATATCTTTACGCCCTTGAATACCACGCTCTCGCCGCCGACAGCAAGGAATTCCTTGATATGGTACTCTTCTATCGAATCATATATAGGAACATTATTTGTGTTGTTATTCATCATATCACTTCTTCGCAAGAATTATAACTGTTACGTCGTCTGTCTCGCCGTATCCCCTGACGTACTCGGTCATCTGCTGAAGCACTGCTATCGTACTCTCTCTGTCAGCGGCTTCGAGCAGAGGGCCTGACCACTGTTCAAAATCCATCATACGGTAAAAGCCGTCCGAACACATGAGGTATTTGCTCGTCGGGTGATATGTATCTGCTGAAAAAGCGATCTTCACCTCTTCGTCGTTCTTGCCGCCGATGTGCATGGCTATGCTGTGTCCGTCGGAAGCTGTATCGTCCTGTGTGAGGCATCTTGCCTGACCGGGAGCGACTATCTCATACATACGGCTGTCGCCTGCGTTGAAGATAAGCACATTCTCCTCGTCGGTGACGAGTCCGCACACTGTACAGCACGTATCCTTGTCAGAAGCCGTATCCGAAAAAGAGTTCAGGTCGTGATTTGCCTTGACGAGAACGGCATTTATCTCCGCAGCGGCTTTCTGTGAATCGAACTCATTTACTGTGAAATACGCCTCTGCCCACTGCAAAAGCCAGAGAACAGTATTATAGCTCGCATATTTTCCCTCATATCCGAGCGATACTCCGTCGCACACCACCGAAAGAGTCACCTCTTTGCCGGACGGAGTTTTTATTCTGACTGCCCCGAATTTATCCTGATTGAGATGCACCATATTTGAACATCTCGTCGTAAGGGCAGAACAAAGTATACTCATATCTCATCATTCCTTCTCATATTTTCTTGAAGGCGGAGCTGCCGGTGCTTCCGGCTGATAGCCGTTTGACTGGAGCGTCGGAACAGGTCTCTGTGCGAGGGGGTTCTGATCGGCAAATCCGAAATTCTCCGGCATCTCTGAAGCCGGTATAGGCTCATAAGCCGGTGCAGCGAACGGATTGTCCGGTGCCGGCTGAACGCTTGGTGCGGCAGGTTTTTCCTGCTGATAAGACGGCTGCTGAGGCTGAGCCGCTGTCTGCTGATAGTTAGGCTGCTGATATCCCGAAGCCTGCTGGTATCCCGACTGGTTATACGCAGAAGCCGGCTGCGGCTGTCTTACTGCCTGCGGCTGCTGATAGCCTGACTGGTTATACGAAGATGCCGGCTGCGGCTGCCTTACCGCCTGCTGCTGCTGATAGCCTGACTGATTATACGAAGATGCCGGCTGAGGCTGCCTTACCGCCTGCGGCTGCTGATATCCTGACTGCTGATATCCCGACGGCTGCTGGTTCTGCTGATAATTCGGCTGCTGATAGCCGCTCTGCGGAGGCTGCTGCCTTACCGAACCCATATCCTGCATATATCCCGGCTGCTGATAGCCGTTCATCTGAGGAGACTGGGCT
>CADBQF010000093.1 GCA_902796705.1 Ruminococcus flavefaciens | reverse complement strand
TTTTTTTATTTTTTCTTTTTATAATAAATATGCTTCATCGTAGAAGTACAGGCCGTCCTCTTTCGCAAGCTGCCAGTAGAACACCTTCTCTGTATTGACCTTCACCTCATCGTCAACTTTGATCTCATCAGTCTCATATACATCTTTCACTATACACGAAAGTTCCCCGTCCTTACGCTGAACTTCTCCGTATATCGTTGCATTTATCTCCTCATCTTCCGGTGCAGGCATATCGAATCCGACGATGAGTTTAGCCTGACTGTCTGCCATGAATGCTTCGGCGGCTCTGGGGAAAGTATCTTTTGATCTTGTCTCATTGATATTTGAAGCTCTTGCATAATTTCTGAACGTTATCTTTTCAAGGTCTTCCGCCGGTATCTCGTCAAGAGAATATTCTTTTCTGCTGCTTTTGAGATAGAGCATCGGAACGGCAAATTCTTCCGTACCTTCGATGACTCTGTCGGGATATACATCTTTCACTGTACGCCATGTAAGCTCTGCACTTCGTTTCTGATCGTAAACGATGCCGCACTGTATCTTCTCGCCGTAATCACGCAGATCTTCTATCTTGCAGAGAGTGCGTCCGATATGCTCCAGTATATCGATGACCTTTTCATAATTATCCCTCGGAACATTCATTACCATGAGGTCTCTCGTACCGAAGCATCTCATGCCGGTCGTATACATATCGACTATATCCTCTCTCTCTTCGGAGACATACGGGATTATCCTGAAAAGGTACTTGTCCGGAACAGGGACATTACTTTGCATCTGTACGCTGAGCCATTTGCTGCTGAGATAGCGGTTGTTCGTCAGGTCGCACACAACAGGGCAGCCGCCTGTATTGAGCTTTTCGAGGATATACAGCAGAGCCATTTCCTTTGCGTCGTCATTGTCGTTGTTGAGATCGGCACATATGGCTATCTCAAAGCCGTATTCATTTTCGACTGACTCTATCTCTTCCCTCTCGAAATAGTGGAAAGTCCTCATGCTCTCCGGATCAGGGGCTTCATGCGGTATTATACGGAATCTCGCCTCTGTATCGCTGTCTTTTATGCTGCATTTTATGATAAGGTCATTTTCGTCCCAGCCGCAGGTCGTTACTTCAAGGATATCCGACTCCACGAACACTTTGAGGATATCGTCCGGAGAGGGCAGGTCTTCCTGAGTTTTGAAGAGAACTGATGCTGTGAATTCCACTGAACGTACTTTTCCGTGAGCCGGCAGGCTTACATCGTTCACAGGCTCGGCGGGATATACGAATTCCAGTTCATCTTTATAGAATGATGTACCGTTCCTCTCATCGAATTTAACTGCGATAGCGGCAGCAGTTTCCTTGAAATACTTCGCAAGTTCTGCTGTAACGTATTCGTTGTCCTCTTTGTACAGCTCGAAAGTCTTCGGCAGGACAGCAAATACAGTCTCATTCTTCACAGCTATCTTTTCAAAGAATCTTGCCGCTGCATCTGCAAAGTTGAACTTCATTCTGTTGTTCTTTATGCGGATATAAGCCGGAAGATGCCTTATGAACATATCAAGAGCCGCATTCGGATCGGTATACGTATACAGTAGGATAAGCCTTGCGAACTCATCAAGGAACGATTCGTTTTTCTGGTCAATGATACCTGTGAGGAGGTCGCCGTAATATTCAGCTTCATCTATATTGCCCTTTTTGATGAAATGCTCTATGAACGTTCCGTATGTACACTCCGGTATCTCGGCACAGGAGATGCCTCTCCGCTGCATATCGTGAAGCATACGGACAGCCTTTTCCTCGCTGCCGTAATTGAGTTCCATGAAGATATCGGAATTCATCTCGCAGGCTTCGCAGTCGCTTAATCTGTCACGTTCCTCACGGCGGAAATAATGCTGATATTCAATAGCCTTTTTCTTGTCGATGCTCTCAAAGAACTGCATGAGCTTCATATGATACGTCCTCATGCTGTAGCCGTACAGCTCGCAGCGGCGTTTGAATTCATCGAAATACTTCATGCACGTTTCCATAGGGATAACAAAGAAATCCCTCGTGGCTTCGACTATCCACTTGTATATTATCATGAATGACTGCGTTCTGCCGGAAAGCACGTCCTGATGATCGTCAAAAAGCTTCGATACCTCCGGGAAAATGACGAGGGCCTTGAATTTGTCATCGGCAAAAAAAGACTGTTTGATATACTTGTAGCGAAGCTCGAAAGCGGCATTCCAGTCCTGGGAGCTGTCGGCTTCTGCTATGCACTTTTTCAGGTACCTGAGCTGTTCTTCAAGGTCTGAGATGCTGGAAAAATATACTGCGTCAAACATATCATATCCCCCATTCTATGAGCTTTATAAGGTTTTCGTTCATGATGTTCATTTCTTTTCCGTAGACCGGAAAACCGCCCGATATGAGCGACTGGACATAGAGTATGAGTGCGAAGACTCCGAGCTTTTCGCTGTCCTGCGAAGCTGAGAGCTTCTTTATCAGGTCGTTCGTGCTGTTGAGGTAGAGGATAGAAGATGCTGTCTCGTCTATCTCCTCACTGAAAGCGTCGAGCATATCCGAGAAAAGGCTGTCGCCGTTCTCCTTTGAATGTTCAATGTCACGCTTTAGTTCGCCGTCGGTGTTGATAGTATAGAGCGATGCGAGCTGCGGCGGTGAGAAACGCTTTATCATGACCTTGCAGTCATATCCGGAGAGGGCATCGGTGAATATTTTTCTCATAAAGCTGAAACGCTCCTCGTCTGTCTCGTCTTCAAGGAGTTCGGCAAGAAGATCGTCACGGAGAAGTTCCGCATGGGCTTCTCCCTTTTCATTGAGTTTCTCCACAAGACTGCGTTCATGGACATATCCCACATTGACGATGAGTTCAAACTTTTCCGCAAAAACAGGACGGAGCTGCCTGAAAACATCTATGCTCGGCGTGTAGTATATCTCTTTCTCCCATGAGGCAAGTTCTTTTCCGGTGAGGTTGCCGAGGCTCGTCTCAAATATGAAGTACGGCATGAATATATCAAAGAGCTTGTCATTCTCGACAGCGACGGATTTAAGTGCCGTACCGTGAAGATCGACTATCTTTGCGAGCATCTTCGGATCACGCAGGGAAAGTTCCTCCAGATAATCAGCGATGCACTCGCCTATCTCCTCCTTTGCCTGCATGAGGAGCGTATCCTGGTAGAAATCCTCTCTCGAAGCCGTCGGCTGGAGCTTATCCGTATTTATGAAGCACTGGAGGAAAAATGCCCACTCCGGGAGGATAGAGCTTCCGTCCTCGGTCAGGAGCATATTTTTGAGATATATCCTGTGGCGGCTCTTTGATGCAGCCGATACCGTATAAGGCAGAATATACGCTGCACCGCTGAAAAGTCCGTTCTCTGATTCAAGGGGGATATAGTCAACATAGTCAGTCTCAGTGCCGAATATCATCTTTCCGGAGCGAAGTATGCCCTCGTGTGTCTTTGCTGTATTTATGAACTGTGCATTAGCCATGAGCTTCAGGCCGTTTCCGGAAGATACATATATCGGGTAAGGTATCGGGAGTCCGTAATATCTGATATGTTTGAGTATATCGGCAGCATTGAAAAGCTCCCTGTGTTCCTCGTCAGAACGTATGATTATCTCCGTGCCGATTCCGATATCGCTCTCGATCTCGGTGACGGAATATCTTCCGTTCGAGAAGCCGTGCCATTCGTGGACTTTATCGGGAGTCTTCACAGAACGGCTGCGGAGGATTATCTCGTCAGTCACGATGAAGCACGAGAGGAGCCCTATGCCGAATCTGCCTATAAACGAAGACTTGTCCTCACGCTTCGAGGACTGACCTATGACCGAGATGAACTTATGTATCTCATCAACGGTCAAACCGCTGCCGTTATCAGTAAAAATGAGCGATTCATTTTCGCTCACCGTGATATTTATTTCAGGTGCATCAAAAGAGCTGTCAGTTTTTTTACGCATACTTACAGCATCGACGGCATTTTGCAGAAGTTCACGCAAAAAGACGACAGGAGTGCTGTACAGGTGATTTGAGAGTATGTCTATCATTCCGCCGAGATCGACGCTGAATTTAAAGTCTTCCATAGGACCTCCTTAGTTCAATATAATTTCAGAGGCGGTCAAGCCGCCCCTGAATAATGCAAGTTAAATTACTGATTTGCTCCGCCGATCGCAGCTTTGAGATAATACGCATCATCATAGCTGAACACATCGCTTCCGTCACGGAGCTGCCAGTAGAATACAGTATCGGTATTGATCTCTACCGTCTGACCGCTCATATCGCCGTCATCGCCGGCGAATATCGTACCGGTGAGCTTCTCGCTTCCGGAATGGTCGGCATTGACATATACGGTCTGTATACCGTCATCTTTTATTATATCAAATCCGACTATCATAGCAGGATCTTCTGCCTGTCGGAAATATCCGGCTGCATAGGTGAAAGTCTCTGCGGCTTTCTGCTCCTTGAGCCTGTAGCATTTTCTTGAATCACGGAAAGCAAAGCTTCCGAGCGTATCGGCATCAAGGTCACTGAGGGCCGTTTCCTTTCTTCCGGGCAGGCAGAGGAATATCTCAGCATCTTCGCTGCGGACGGCTTCGTGCCTTTCGGCAGCTTTTCTCCAGACGAACGAAATGAGTTCGTTATCGAGAGTTATGCCGCACTCGTTGGGTATGCCCTCATCGTTCATTATGCCGAGGGTAACGATGCTTTCAGCTATCTGCTCGACGACTCTTATCATCAGGGGAACATTTTTGCGTGTTACACCGGGAACAGCTATCTCCCTCGAACCGACGCAGCCGAGCGATGATGTAAAGATATCAACAAGTTCTTCGTCAGTATCGGATACGGTCGTTATTATCTGGTACATATACTTGCTGTCCGGGACAAGGCTGCTCTTTGCCTGAAATTTCACCCAATCGCTGCTGAGCAGGCGGAAAGTCGGAACATCAGCGATACACGGCGACTGACAGAAATTGAGCCTGTCTGCCACTCTCAGAAGGAGCTGATACTGTCTTTCCTCACAGCCGGGATCGTATCTTGTGGAAATAGTGAGTATGACCTTACATTCCTCCGTCATGCGTTTGTATTTTTCCTGATCTGTACGATGAACGGAAATGAGGCTGTCATAGAACTCCTCTCCGCCGAAATCGGTATCTTCAACAGGCTTGAAGACGAAGCTCATGCGGTCGTTCGTGACCGTATCATCAGCACCGACGATAAGTACGCCGTCCTCGAACGTGCTTTCCCTGTATTCGAGGTCTTTTATGCCCGTGAACCATATAGCCGGCTCGTCAAAGTCGGGAAGATCGCTCATGGAGACATACGGAACGGCAAGCGTCACGGGATTTCTCTTAACGCCGCCCGGTGCAGGGAGAGTTATCTCCGTTTCCGCTGATTCCGGGAAAACGGCATTGAGTTTGTCTGTATAGAAAGTCGTGCCGTAGCAGTTATCGAATTTTTCAGCACACGAAAGAGCATCGCTCCGGAAATAGTCTCTGAGCTGTTCGACACTGTAAGTGCCTTTCATATTGTAAAGCGGGAAATCAGCCGGCAGAACGAGCTTTATCTCCTCCTTGCCGCTGCTGAGGATATTATCGAAAAGCCTTGCAGCCGCCTCCGCAAAGTAGAACTGCATTCTCGTATTCTTGCAGCTAACATAGAAATGGATATGCCTGCGGAAAACGTTTATAGCTGCGAACAGATCGGTATAAGCCTTGGTGAGCAGAACGAATCCTGTCTCCATGAGGTAATTGCCCTTTCCGGAGATCATAGGCAGAAGAAGATCGGCATAGTGTTCAGCCGCAGCGAATTCGCCCCGTCTTGTGAGAGTTTCTGCAAAGATACCGTATTCTCTCTCCGGCACTTCAGAAGCTGTCAGACCTCTTGCGAGCTGGTCGTTGAGCATTCTCACGGCTTTGGAAGCATCACCGAAGAGCATCTCTGCTTTTGCTTCAAGGGCGAGATCGTGAGCCGTTCCGTCGCTCATCTCGTCGGAAGCTTCCCTGCGGAAGAGTTCCATATTTTTCCTGAACTTACCGGCATCTATGGGGATATAGTATTCAGCACGCTTCATATACATAGCCCGGAGCGAATAGCCGTACTCCCGGCATCTTTTTGCAAATTCCGTGAAAAGCTCCTCTGCCTTTTCCGGAGTGACCTGCGGGAAATTCTGGATATCCTCAATTATCCATTTGAACGCATACATGAAATCATACTTGTCGTGCAGGTCTGGGTGCTGATCGTAAAGAGCCATATACTCCGGGAACATAACAATGGCAGAATAGTTGTCATCACCGAATATCGACTCCTCAATGAACAGGAATCTGAGTCTCAGTGCGAGCTTATAGTCTTTTTCTGCGTCGGCCTGTGCGATGCACTTCCTCAGATATCTGAATCTTTCGCTGCCTCTTGGCATCATGCGAAACTGGTTTTCGTCGAACATATTTCGCCTCCCAAACAAATGATATACATTATTATAGCATTATTTTTTTCAAATTTCAATATATTGAACGAAATATTTTAAAATTCAAATATTATTTTATACCACGCAAGGAAAACTGCCGGCAGCAGACTTCTGTGGATAAAAAGAAAGGACTGCCGGAGCAGTCCATTCATAAGTATTTGGTTTAAGAAGATATCTTTAAGAATACACCTGTCATTTCAGGCAGCACTATGAGATCAGAGTTACTTTGCACCTTTATGGCACTGTCCGTGCATCGCACAGTTCTGACAGCCGTGGCTGCAAGATGATCTTCCCTGTTTCTTGTCACGTATCATCGAATATATTATCAAACCAACGACAGCGATAAGAACGATAAGCACGATCACCCACCTCATATGTACCAACTCCTTTTACTTTGTGACTTTTACAGTCTTTGTGAGCTTTGTTGCTTCCTTATAAGGTCTTACGAGCATATATACAGCAAATACGATTATTGCTGCTGCGATAACTGCTCCAACGATGCCGAGAGCTGATGTCTTGCCGCTGAAGAGTGTTCCGAGCTGGTTTATAACGAATGCTACAAGGTAAGCAAATCCGCACTGATAGCCGATAGCGAACCATGTCCACTTAGCGTTGTTCATCTCTCTCTTCATAGCACCGATAGCTGCGAAGCAGGGAGCACAGAGGAGGTTGAACACGAGGAATGAGAAGCCTGTTACTGCTGTGAACTTAGCTGCAAGTGTCTGGTAAACTGTTCCGTCGCCTGCACCGTAGAGGATACCCATTGTACCAACGATATTCTCCTTGGCAACAAGACCTGTGATAGATGCAACAGCAGCCTGCCAGTTGCCCCAGCCAAGAGGTATGAATATCCATGCGATGCCCTTTCCGATAACTGCGAGGATACTGTGGTCAAGCTCGTCTTCTTCGAGCATTCTGAATGAACCGTCAACTGTTCCGAAGAATGAGAGGAACCATACAACGATAGTTGAGAGAAGGATTATAGTACCGGCCTTCTTGATGAATGACCAGCCTCTCTCCCACATTGAACGGAGAAGATTTCCGATAGTAGGCATATGGTATGCAGGAAGCTCCATTACGAAAGGTGCCGGATCGCCTGCGAACATCTTTGTCTTCTTCAGGATAATTCCTGAGATGATGATAGATGCCATACCGATGAAGTATGCTGATACTGCTACGAGTGATGAACCGCCGAATATTGCTCCGGCTACCATTGCGATGAAAGGCATCTTTGCACCGCAGGGGATAAATGTTGTTGTCATGATAGTCATACGGCGGTCACGCTCGTTTTCGATAGTACGTGAAGCCATGATACCGGGGATACCGCATCCTGTTCCGACGAGGATCGGGATGAAAGACTTACCGGAAAGACCGAACTTGCGGAAGATCCTGTCCATTACGAATGCGATCCTTGCCATGTATCCGCATGATTCAAGGAATGCAAGGAGGAGGAAGAGTACGAGCATCTGCGGTACAAATCCGAGTACAGCACCTACACCGGCAACGATACCGTCTATGATAAGACCATGCAGCCAGTCAGGGCAGTTGTCTCCGAGGAGTTTCTCGATGAGTACCGGAACGCCGGGTACCCATGTACCGTAGTTAGCCGGATCAACTCCGCCTTCATATTTTTCAAAGAGCGAGATAGCTTCTTTAGCGTCAGCGATAGTTGCTGTCTCGTCTGTTACTTCGAGAGTTTCTTCATCTTCAAGCTCAAATCCGAACTCAGCAGCATCATCGCTGTAGTTCTCCATGAGAGCGTTGAGTTCACTTACTGCAACAGCAGCATCGAAGTCGTCAGCTTCTGTATCGATAGCTTCTTCAGCAGCAGCCGTATCGAAGCCGTCCTCTGCTGCCTTTGCGATAAAGCCGTCGAGGATAGCGGAAGTATCGCCGAATTCCTCTTCTGCTTCTTCTGTCTGCTTTGAACCCATTCCGAAGAGATGCCAGCCGTCACCGAAAAGTCCGTCGTTTGCCCAGTCAGTCGATGCAGCACCAACGCCTACCATTGCTATCCAGTAAACGAGGAACATGATGACTGCGAATATCGGAAGTCCGAGCCAGCGGTTCGTAACGATCTTGTCTATCTTGTCAGATGTGGATAAAGCACCTGCGTTTTTCTTCTTGAGACATTTATCGATGATGCTTGTGATGTATGTATATCTCTCATTTGTGATGATAGATTCTGCATCGTCGTCCATTTCCTTTTCAACAGCGGCGATATCCTGCTCGATGTGCTTCATTGTCTCTTCCGGGAGTTTGAGCTGTTCGAGAGCCTTTTCATCACGCTCGAAGATCTTTACAGCGTACCATCTCTGCTGCTCTTCCGGAAGGTCGTGGACAGCAGCTTCCTCGATATGAGCAAGACAGTGTTCAACAGGGCCGGAGAAAGTATGCTGCGGGATCGTCTTGCCGCTCTTTGCAGCTTCGATAGCAGCATCGGCAGCTTCCATGATACCCTCATTTTTCAGAGCGGATATCTCCATGACCTTGCAGCCGAGGACTTTAGAGAGCTGCTCAAAGTTGATCTTGTCGCCGTTCTTGCGGACAACGTCCATCATATTTACAGCACATACTACCGGGATACCGAGTTCTGTGAGCTGAGTTGTGAGATAGAGGTTACGTTCGAGGTTAGTGCCGTCGATGATATTGAGTATCGCATCAGGTCTTTCACCGATGAGATAATTACGTGCAACTACTTCTTCGAGCGTATACGGAGATAGAGAATATATACCCGGAAGGTCTGTTATCTCCACATCATCATGTTTTTTGAGTTTACCGCCCTTTTTCTCGACTGTAACGCCCGGCCAGTTGCCTACGAACTGATTCGAGCCTGTCAGTGCATTGAAAAGGGTGGTCTTTCCGCAGTTAGGGTTTCCTGCGAGAGCGATCCTTATACCCATTGCAAAAATGCCTCTCTTTCTTGCAGAGTCCGTTTTGAGCTTGCGGAGACTGCACACTTAAATGTTATACATAACTAACGCAATATCAAATCATTGCTGCCTGTAAAGGCAGCCAGTCATTATTCGACTTCGATCTTCTCTGCGTCCTCTTTGCGGATAGAAAGCTCATATCCTCTTACTGTTACCTCGATAGGATCACCGAGAGGTGCGACTTTGCGGACTGTAACTGAAACGCCCTTTGTTATGCCCATGTCCATGATGCGGCGTTTAACAGCACCCTCGCCTGAAAGCTTCTTCACCTTGACTGTATCACCTATTGCGACTTCTTTAAGATTCATATTCTTCCTCCTCAGATAACGATCTTCTGTGCCATTTCACGGCTGATAGCAACTCTTGCCTCTTTGACATTGACAATGAGGTTGCCGCCTACCGTATTGACGACAGAAACTTCTCCGCCAGCTACGAATCCAAGATTTTCGAGATGTTTTTTTACTTCCGGAGTTCCTCCTACCTTGACGATAGTATGTTTTTCTCCCACAGATGCAAATGTTAATGGCATACCGATCCCTCCTGATATTAACGTCCTTTCGACGGAATTATTAATTATCCTACTATAGTTATTATACACTAACCATATTGTTTTGTCAACTGATATTGCCTGATATTTATATTTTTTGGCGATTCAACTGTTTTATATATTCCACGATTATCAAAAATGTAAATTATGCTGTTTTGTCAAATATATTTCCGATATTCCGGTGTTTCAGTCGTTTTAACACGCACAAAAAATGCAGGCTTATTTCTACATTTTTAATAATTGAAATATCATTGACTTTTTATGAATGTAGTGGTATAATCTATATATGATATCAATGTGCAATTTCAGCATTATATACATCAAATAGCATTTATTATTGTTCAAACTAAACAATCCTGATATTTATATTTTCTAAGGAGTGATTTTTATGCCTATCTGTCCGTTCTGTAACAATCAGATACCCCCGAATTCTGTATGCCGGTGTGCAGGAGCTCAGAACGCTATGAACAGGGCAAGATCAACTATGAACTACCCCGGACAACAGACCACCCAGATGGATTATTACGGCTCTCAGATGCCCGGCGGTATGCCCCAGCAAAGCCCGTATATCACCGGAAATCCTTTCGGCGGAGGAAATCCCCCTCAGCCTGCACCGCAGCAAAACTCCAAAGGCTCTGAAAACGACAGCGACGCTCCGTATGTCTACCTCAATGCCGGCGGTGATATCTCTCAGGACGCTTCACTGAAAAAATCGAAATTTATCCTTATCCTCATGATCGTCCTCATGATACTCGGTATAGCAGGTGCGGCGGCTTTCGCTATCATCAGGAACCTCGACCTCGGATATGACAAGCCGATCAACAACCTCATGAAGGCTTTCACGAACGTTGACTATGACCTCTATTTCCACTCCTGCTACCCTCCGGAATGGGAAAAGCTCCTCGAAGAAAAGGACGAGAAGTATATCATCAACCGTGACGCAAACAACGAAAGACTCACTCAGGAACTCGCCACCAAAAAGCAGACTCTCGAAGACCGGTTCTTCGGCCCGAATTCAAAATGGTCATGCGAGATACTCAGCAAATCCGACGCTGACGGCTCTGACCTCAGCAAGATACAGGAAGTCTACGACCTCTACGGCGTTGAAGTCAAAAAAGGCAAAAAAGTCAACGTCAAAATAACCCTCAAAGGCGACAACGACTCCGCTTCCGCCCGAATCACCCTCTACGTCGTTAAATTCAAGGAAGGCGACTGGTACCTCGCTCCCGTCTACGCCGACGGCAAAGTCTGGGATATCGCATCAGGCTCGATCTTCGACCTCGACAACCGCCTCTTCCTCTGATACTTACACCGTTCAAGCCCTCTGCTGACAGGGTAGTGCTACGTTTTTTGAGGGAAACCCTTTTGAAAAAGGGTTCTCCCTCAAACTCCTTTCCTAAAACTTTCAGCGTAAAATTTCCCCTGACGGGACGCTCTGGCAAGTCTTGCCTTAAACGATAGCTATCGTGAGCGTCC
>CADBQF010000092.1 GCA_902796705.1 Ruminococcus flavefaciens | reverse complement strand
GCGTCCCAAAGAGGAGTCGAACCTCCGGCCTACTGCTTAGGAGGCAGTCGCTCTATCCTACTGAGCTATTGGGACATAACATATATATTTTAGCATATCATAACAAAAAAATCAATAGCCGAGAATAATTTTCTTTTTTTAACAAATTGTATCATATCATTTCATTGACTTTTATAACGATCTGTATTATACTATATTATATATAGTCAAAATCAAAATGATCTGATGCTCCGGTGATGAGAACCGTGAGCCTGATACGGAGGGTATTTTTCATGAATCCTGATATAACTTCTTCTGCCGCAGAATCGACGACAAAATTCTTTGGCGGTGAACCGGACACGCTTTCAGAGCAGGTCGATCGTGCGTCCGGATTTCTTTCAGATGCAGCACAGTATTTCCGCAGTGCGTTGCCGTCCATTATAGTGGCTCTTGTGATCGCCGTTATAGGTGTGTTCCTTTCACGTCTGATAGCAAGGACAGCGGCAAAGGCATTTTCACGCTCGAACATTGACGGAGCTGCAAGGAGCTTCCTCGAATCGCTCATAAGGATAATCCTGTATATGGTCGTCCTCATAATGGTGCTTTCGCTGCTGAAAGTCCCGATGTCGTCGATAATAACGCTCTTCGGTGCAGCCGGACTTGCCGTCAGCCTTGCATTGCAGAACTGCCTTTCAAATCTCTGCGGAGGATTCATCATACTCTTTTCAAAGCCTTTCTCGGCAGGCGACACGGTAGAACTTGACAATACCGTCGGTAAAGTCCAGTCGATAAGCATACTCTACACCAAGATAGTAACTTTTGACAACAAGACAGTTTTTATCCCGAACGGTAAAGTTTCCGACGCTAAGATCATAAACTATACCGAAAGCCCCACACGACGCATCGACCTGAATTTCAGCATAAGCTATGATTCGGATTATGCGGAGGCACGCAGACTGATACTTCATGCTATAGCAGAGGAAAAGCTCATTCTTTCCACACCTGTGCCGGTAGTCAGGATGAGCAGTCACGGAGAGAGTTCTGTCGGCATCGATGTACTCGTCTGGACGAACAATGACGATTATAATACAGCAAGATACGACCTCATAGAAGCTGTAAAAGCTTCGTTTGACCAGAATGGCATAGTGATACCGTACAATCAGTACGATGTCCACATCAAGGAGAAGTGAAACAGATAAATGCCTGAAAATACAAAACAGAAAAAGAAAAAAGTCACCAAAGCCCGTCTTCGGTTCAGGAGATTCTGTGCGGTGATGATACTGCTGCTGATAGTGTGGTGGTTCAATAACTACACCCTGAAAACAGTTAAGGTGACGGTGACTTCTGACAAGGTGACATCTCCGGTGAGGATAGCTGTCATAAGCGACCAGCACGCAACTCATCTCGGCATAGGCAACGGCCGCATCGTCCGCCGCATCAAGAAAGCCGATCCGGATATCGTTTTCATGCTCGGAGATATGTACACTTCCGGCAGCTCGGAAAGCGTCATGGAAATACCGGTAAAACTCGCCGGCAGGCTGACAGATGAGGGATATCCGGTATACTTCGTCAGCGGAGAACACGATACCGACAGTTCGTACTTAGAAGCTCTCTCCGGAGCCGGTGCAGAAGTGATGAACTACAGGGAAAGCTCTGTAATGGTAAACGGCAATATCCTTCAGATAATCGGCATAGACGATGCCTTTTATCCTGACGGTTTCGACCTTGAAGAACATTTCAGACTCAATGAGGAATGCTTTTCGATACTCATGGCACATATACCGAATTATCCGGAATTCTCAAGGTTCGGAGCTGACCTGACGCTCTGTGCGGATACACACGGCGGAATGATACAGCTCCCTCTCGGACTCGGAGCGGCATATGATGCCCTTACAGGCGAATGGTTCCCTGAAATAGGAACGAAGCGGCTCGTCTTCGATAAAGGCCTTTTCAAATACAAAGGCGGAGCAATGTTCATCACATCGGGGATAGGAGTATATCCTGCCCCGGTGAGATTCAACAACCGCCCGGAGATAGCCGTTATCGATATAGAACCGGAAAAGAAAGGAGGCTGATATATGATCTCAGCCGATATTGTCATTATAGGCGGCGGTGCATCAGGACTCACAGCCGCTGTCACAGCTAAGGAAACATCTCCGCAGTCAAGAGTGATCGTTCTTGAAAGGCTCATGAGAACGGGAAAAAAGATCATCGCCTCCGGAAACGGGAAATGCAATCTCAGCAGCGACGAGCTTTTACCGGCGAGATATCACGGCTCGTTCGATGCGATGAAAGTGATAAACGCAATGCCTGACTATAAGGAATTCTTCACCCGGAAGCTCGGAGTCGTCTGCATGAAAGGCAGCGAAGGACGTGAGGGCGGCATCTATCCGAGGAGCAACAGTTCGACCACCGTACTCAATGCACTCCGCCTGAAACTTTCATCACTCGGAGCGGAGGAGATGTGTGAGCAGGAAGTAAAGTCGATAGATGTGACCGGGAAGGATATCATCATAACGACTCAGTCGGAGACTTTTTCATGCAAAAGAGCGATAATAGCCGCAGGAGGCTACGCAGGCCCTTCTTTCGGCACAGACGGAACTATGCTGCGTATCCTTAAAGGAATGGGCTACAGGATAGCTAAGATATGTCCGGCAGTCGCTCCGCTCAAAGCTTCTCCCGAACAGCTCAAAGGTCTGAAGGGAGTCCGTGTAAAGGGAAATATTTCCGCTGTATCTGACGGAAAGATACTCCGCACAGAAAAGGGCGAGATACAGTTCAACGACACCAGCATCTCCGGAGTATGCGTTTTCAATCTCGCATATCTCTGGCAGGAATATGAGGGAAAACTCGGATTATCAGCCGATCTTCTCCCGGAATACAGCTTCCATGATATAGTTGAGTATATCGCAGATATGAGAGTCAGCCGACGTGATGCACCGCTCGAAGAGCTGCTCACAGGCATTTTTCCGAAAAACCTTGCCGTATACCTTGTCAAAAATACCCT
>CADBQF010000091.1 GCA_902796705.1 Ruminococcus flavefaciens | reverse complement strand
TGCCGTATGCACCCCATATCGAATTAGCACCGCATTCCTGTGATTCACTGAAAGGCTGCGGAAGTGTCTCCGGATAAACTGCACTTGAACTTACAAAGACATACACGCCGTATTCTCCGAGAGCTTCATGAAGAAGACGGACATCGTTCTCATTGTAGGCTGTTATATCAAGCACCGCATCGAATCTGATATTTTTGAGAGCATTGCCGAGACTGTGCCGGTCTGCACGGATATGATGAACGCCCTCTGACTGCGGAGAATTTCCCCTGTTGAGAACATAGACTTCATTTCCTCTGCGTGTGAAATATTCTGCGGTGTATCTGCTTGCAAAAACAGTTCCGCCTGTGACAAGTATTTTCATGGAAGACCTCCTTAACATCACTGTCATTATAATAACACACCCGTCCGGAGATTTCAATAATTCTGCATTATTTTAACGTTTGCTTCATAGAAATTTTACAGGAGATGATCGTGATGAAGAAACTTTTATTGAGGCTCAGTGTCCTTGCGGCAATTTCAATAACAGCCGTTATACTTCTGGCAGCAGCTTTATATGAAAGAGAGAATGTTCCGGAGGAAGCTGTTTTTATGCCGGCGATAATGTATCACAGCGTGTGCGAAAAAGCTCCGGCTGACTATATTGTGACTCCCCGGCAATTTGAGCAGGACATGATATGGCTGAAAGAAAACGGCTTTGAATCCGTGACAGAGCAGCAGCTCATCGGATATACTCACGGAGAATGTGATCTTCCGGAAAAGCCCGTCCTCATCACGCTTGATGACGGATTCTACAACAATTATTCGGAAGTCCTCCCCCTGCTCGAAAAATATGATATGTACGCTGTCGTTTCAGTCGTCGGTGAATATACCGAGGTCAATGCCCCTGCCGATCCGCATATCCCGGAGTATTCGTATCTGACTTGGGAAGATATCGCAGCGATGAGAGATTCCGCACATTTCGGGATAGGCAACCATACCTACTCGATGCACTCGCTCTCCGGCGGCAGAAAAGGCTGCTCACGCAATGAGGGAGAACCGCTTGACGGCTACTGCATGGCGATACGGAGCGATATCGGTCTTCTCCAGACGCAGTTCCAGATGAATACAGGCTTTGTGCCGGTCGTGTTTGCCTATCCGTTCGGGGCGGTGAGCCGTGAATCGCTGCCAGTGCTTCGGGATATGGGATTTCTCATAACGCTCAACTGCTCTGAACGCCCGAATCTCATCACCCGTGATCCTGATTGTCTTTACGGTATATGCCGCTATAACCGCAGCGGTCTGTATGATACAGCATCTTTCATGCAGCGTGCGACTCAGCATTAAAAAAATTACATATCAATGATATTTCTTGGTATTATATTCATAGGCAGTTCATATTTATTTTTATCACAATTGATATATTACATACGATTTTTATAAAAAACTAACGATTTTTGCTGTTTGAAGTTGTTAATGTTTTGGCAAAGCTCCGATTCTTATTTGTGAAGTTTTTATTTACAAATTATTTATTGACATCGCTCCCGAAATGGTTTACAATTATCATATGATATTCAGTACGGCATTCTGTGCCGGCTCAATTAACTAAGGAGTCATGTATTATGGATGGGATTATTGGCAGTATTGATTTCTGGGTGACTGCTTCGGCTGTTATAAGCGTTGCAGCGGCTATCCGCTGTATCGGCAAAAGCAGCTCTGACCGCAGATAATGTTCTAAGGAGTAATGCACGATGACAAAAACTGTTTTAAAGATCGACGGAATGATGTGCGGTATGTGTGAGAGCCATATGAACGATGCTGTCCGCAATGCTTTCAAAGTAAAAAAAGTAACTTCTTCTCACAGCAAGGGTGAGACTGAGATCATCTCAGAGGAAGCTCTCAATGAGACACAGCTCAAAGAGGTAGTCGAGAAGACCGGCTACAAGCTCCTCGGTATCGAATCTGAACCGTATGAAAAGAAGAAGTTTTCACTTTTTGGTTAATAATAATGGATCTGGCTATGCCAGATCTTTTTTTGTCTCTGTATGCAAAAAAGTAAGGCTGGGTAAATGTAGGAGCTGCTGCTTCCCTACATATCCCGGCCTTACACTGTTTTTTATGATGCTTTTTTTGTATAGAGCAGTATTTTTCTTGCGAAGAAATTCCAGAAGAAAGCTGCGGCTGTTGAAACCACCTTAGCTATGATCTGGAAGAGACTTGTTTTGTCTCCGAGCCATACCTGGAAAAGCTTTGTTATGCCTATCGTCATGAAGAGTCCGACAAGACCTATCGCTGCAAATCCGAGAAATTCGACAAATCTGTTTTCGACCTTTGAGGTCTTGAATATCCAGAATGTGCTTATCACATAGTTCACGATAAGTCCCGCAACGAACGATATCGAATTGGCGGCTATCGCAAGGCTCTGCTTCTCTCCGAACACTGTGTAGAACAGGAGTGCCGAAACGCCCCAGTCCACTACAGTAGCAAGTCCTCCCACGAAGAGATATCTGAAAAACTGTATCAGAGTATTTTCAGTATCTCCTACGAAGAGTTTTCCGAATTTCTTTTCACGGAGTATATCCTTTACCTCCTGAAAATTATCAGCCATTATTACTTCTTCTCCTCGTGGTATTCTTTTTCTGTATTTACGCTCCAGATATTGGACTTGTCAGTTCTGCCTGACTTGATATTCTTTACAGCCTCGAACGATGTAACCATTGAGTGGTCGATATTGTTGTATCTGTGCTGACCATTACGTCCTACGCAGTAGAGGTTGTCGATAGTGCTGAGGTAGCTGATGAGGTCGTCCATATCGTCATATGTATCGAAGTAAGCAGGATAAGCCTTCTTTACCTTTTCCATATGAGTATCGATGACTTCGCTCGTATTGCTGATGAGGCCGAGCTTTACCATTTCCTTGACGCAGAAGTTGGAGAACTGAGCTTCTGACATATTCCAGAACTTATCGCCCTCTGTTACGAAGTATTCAAGTCCTACCCATACGGTGTTCTTGAGATCCTTTACCATGTAAGGCGACCAGTTGTTATAGATCTGGAAACGTCCCATTTTAACACGTCTGTCCTGAACATAT
>CADBQF010000090.1 GCA_902796705.1 Ruminococcus flavefaciens | reverse complement strand
TCGGAAACGCCTATGGGGAAGTTTCCCTCCGCAAGCTTTCCGGAATTGACGATCGTGCTGTAGTGCTTGCCTATGCCTTTTATCTTGGGCATCCATGCACTTCTCGTAACATAAAGCGTAAAAGCCGTCATTGCAGCAAGGAGGAATATTAAAAACCTTATCCGCCGCTTTCTTCTCAGCGTGCGGTTACGCAGTTCGACGATATCTTCTGCGTCGTATACAGGCACTTGATCCACCTCCGGGTAAATAAGTCGGTCGAAGCTGACCTTATATCATCTGCCGCTTCCGGCAAAGAGTTCTTCCTCACTGTAGAATACCCTGTTGAGGTACAATCCGTGAGCCATAGCCGTTCTTCCGGCACGAAGCCGGTCTCTGGCTGCGAGGATATCGGGGATATCGTCGGGCGATATCCTTTTCTCGCTGACATCGATGAGCGTGCCTGCGATTATCCTAATCATATTATACAAAAAACCGTTGCCTTTTACAAGCATTATCACTGAATCTCCACAATTTTCTATATCAAAAGAATAAATAGTCCTTACAGTAGTGGAAACATTTGTACAATCAGCACAGAACGAAGCGAAATCGTGTGTCCCCACGAAATATGCCGCCGCCTTTCTTGCCGCATCGATATCGAATTTACGGCGGTAGTGGAGCATGAGGTCTGCCGAGAACGGATCTTTCGATTCATTGCAGTGCATCTTGTATATGTACTCTTTTCCCTTGCAGTCATATCTTGCATGGAAATCGAGCGGAACGTCTTCACAGCTCAGTATCGAGATGTCGTCCGGCAGTTCGCCGTTGACACCTCTTACAAAGCCAATATTGCGGATATTGCTGTTCGTCTTCACATTGAAGCAGAACTGGTTTGCGTGTACTCCCGTGTCCGTGCGTGAGCAGCCGGTTATCCCGACAGGCTCATTGAGGACTTTGGAGACACATCTTTCGAGGACTTCCTGAACGGTCACGGCATTGCTCTGCCGCTGGAAACCGTGGTACTCAGTCCCCCTGTACGCTGTCATCACTTTGAGATTTCTCATCATTTTCCTCCGGAGCATCAGTATCGGCATCATTTTCCTCCGGTATCTCATCAGCCGGAACAGGTCTTTCTTCGGTAAGAGGAGTTTCACCGATGATTATCTCCTCTATCGGTATCTCTTTTGCGACTTCGGCAGCCTGAGCTTCCTCGGCGGCTTTTTCGGCGGCCTCGGCAGCGGCTTTTTCGGCGGCTTCGGCAGCGGCAGCAGCTTCCTTAGCGGCTGCTCTGCGTTTTCTTCTGATATCGAGCAGAGCGATGAGAATGCACACCGCAAGTGCAGAGAATGATATCACAACGCCACGCCAGAAACCTTCCGGAACGTATTTTATCGTTATCTTGTGGCTGCCCTCGCTGACTTTAGCACCGAGCATAGCATTTGCCACTTCGAGAGTTTCTGTCTGTTTTCCGTCAACGAACACCTTCCAGCCTTTTTCGTAGGGCATGGAGAGGAAGAGTATGCCGTCGCTCTTTGCGGTTATCTCGCCCTCTATCTTCGTATCGGAGAATTTCGTTATATTGAGCTGTTCATCAGCAAGACGCTGATAAGCCTGCTCGAACACCGACTTGTCGAGAGCGTATATCATAAGTCTGTACGAACCGGACTGAACGTCGTTCTTGGCGAATATCTCAACTGTATATCTGCTTCCGGCGGAGGGATTTCCCATAGGGAAGACAATGGGATAATCCCTGATGACGACATCGCCGTCAACAGCGGTATCATCACAGTGTACCGAGAGATTCTCACAGCCGCCGTTGCTTGCGAATCCGTAAAGATACGAACCTTCAACAGCGTCGTAGGTGTAAACGGCACTTCCCGTCTGGCTTCCGCTCTCTTTGGAGAAGTTATAGTTTCCGAAGCCGTGCTTTGTGACGAGGAGGTTTTTATACTCCACGAGAGCGACCGGCTGTGCGGTGAAGCAGTTATCCTGAACGCCCGTAGCAAGACGCATTATCTCGTTCTGGTATTCAAACGGGCTTGCCTTTTCCTCGTCATCGAGGGTGAGTATCGCCTTGCTCATCATGAATCCGAGCGAGAGCGGATACTTGTTCTCATAGAGGTAAACGTGGTCTTTTTCCTCCCTGAGATCCAATGCCCATTCCTCCGACTGCAAAGCACCTCTCTTTGACATGATGTACTTTACGCCGAGCAGAGAGTTCACGACCGGAGTGGATATCCTGTAGTAGTATCTGTTTCCGGCTTCGGAAGCATACATACCGAGCCTCTTGATGAACTTGGTAGCCGAAACGTTCGCAGCCGACGAGAACTGTGATATTCCCCTGTAGCCGTACAACGCACTGTCATTGAGCGTATATGTGGAAGTCATCTCGGCTCTCCAGAACTTATCCTTTTCGTTCTTTTCGATGCCGCCGAGGAGCTGTTCCACCTGCTCCCCCTTGTCGGGATACGAATTGTAGTCAGAATTTCCGACCGTATGAACGCCTATCACGGCATTTGACATAAGCTCGCACGAGAGAACGGCTGCAAGGACTGCCGATGTGATATTGCTGCGGATATTCTCATTCTTTATAGTGACGAGCTTCACCGATGCGAGTATGATGAAGTACAGTATGACTATGCTCAGCGAAGCCTTTACAGGTTCGAGCTTGCTGTAGTCATCGAGGAGCCTTGTGTACATTCCGGGGTGAACGCTCGTCTTCGACTTGTGGTAGACAGCATAGAAGACCGTCCACATTCCCACAAGCAAGGGCAGGAGCATCAGCGGACTCTTTCCCTTTTTTCTCATAACGGCTGCGATGACGGCGATCACGAACGTCAGGACTACAGCAGC
>CADBQF010000089.1 GCA_902796705.1 Ruminococcus flavefaciens | reverse complement strand
TCTCTCTTACGCTCGCCCTCACTCTGAGCAGTGTATCTTTTGCCGGTGCAAAGGATATCGATATCGTCACAGCTCAGGAAAATGCCGTCTATGAAGAACTGCCGGCTTTCGTACCCGGATACACATTCGCATCACAGGAGACTCCGCAGACAACGACAGCACCTCCGGAGATAACGCCGCCGGTCACGACAGAACCTGCTGTACAGTATCCCTTTGAGCTGAAATACGGAATGTACGTAACTTTCCGGGATGCCGGAACAGGCGATCAGATCGACGGTATAGAGGCTGATATTGTCCGGACTCATTACAAGGCCGGCAAAGCCGTTTCTCAGGAGCATCTTCCGTTTGGAAAAGACACCGACCTCCGCCTGATGTACAAGGAGGATATCACTCTTGAAAGCAGCGATGAATACTATGTTTTCAGCCTTGAAGACATTGAACTTCCGGAAGGGTACTGGATAGACGAATACTACGGAGATATGAATTCCGGAAAAGTTGACGCATCTTCACGCAAGCTGAGAACTACGCTCGGAAGCTATTATTTCAGTGACCTCGTAACGATATATCTTGCAAATGCAGATACTCCCGCAAAGACAACGGTGAACTATTCCGGTACAAGACCGCAGGTGATGCAGACAACAACGACAACTACAACAGCACCACGCAGTCAGACCACGACCACGACTGCACCGGATCAGCCGGTCACTGAAACATCAGCAACCGAAAATACTTTCCCGTTCAGGGTGAAGTACGGTATGTACGTATCTTTCCGTGATGCCGGAACAGGCGAAACTGTCACGGATGCCGATGCGGAACTTGAGAGGCTTTATTACAAAAACGGAGAACTTGTCTCTGATGAGATCCTTGCTCTCGGTGATGATACTGTCCCACGGAAGATGTACACCGAAGACCTGACTCTTGAAAGCAATGACGAATATTACGTCTTTAAGCTGAAAAACATTTCTATCCCCGACGGTTACTGGATAGACGAATACTACGGAGATATGGATTCCGGAAAAGTGGACGCATCTTCACGCAAGCTCAATAATACGCTCGGAAGCTGGTATTTCAGCGATATCATAACGATATATCTTGCGAACAAGGATACTCCCGCAAAGACGACTCCCTCCTATACCGGAACGACTCCTCCCGGATATCCTCAGTCCACGACATCACCTTATACACCGGCTGTTACAACGACAGCACCCGTGACCGTATCTCACCCCGGAAACGTCAGGGGAGATGCAAACGGCGACGGCGAAGTTGACATCGCAGATTCAGTCCTCATAATGCAGTATCTTGCAAATCCTGAGAAATACAGCATCTCACGGGGCTATGAAGCCTGTGCAGACTGTGTTGACAAAGGAAGCGGCATAACTGCTGTAGACGCACTTGCTGTTCAGCTCGTTGAAGCGAAGACGCTGACAGCCGGACAGCTTCCCATAACCTCAGAACAACTCTCTGCATACGTATAATTCCATAAGGAAAACAGTCCTCAGCCGGCGGTGATGAAGTCGGCTGGGGACTGTTTCCGTTCGATATAGGTGATAGTCAGCTTGCTTGGAGAATAGTGTTCTTTCCGGAAGCGATACTGTTCTGCTTGGCAGCATAGATGCTCTTGTCAGCTTTGAGGAGCATACTGTTGCAGTCAGTATATTCGCCTGCCTGGTAAGTAAAGTAGCAGCCTGCAACGACGCATTTTACAGTAGCGAAATCAAGTTCTATCTTGCCGGAAAGGTCGTTGGCGATCTCTGTGATGAGATCTGACGGTGCTCTGTCGTATGATTTTTTGAATACGAAGCAGAATTCGTTTACATCGGTGCTGAATATATCAGCGAGATAGCTGTAATTTGCTTCGATCTTTCTTGAGAGAGTCGAGATATATTCATCGGCATTGCTTCTGCCGTATTTCTCGTTTAAATCGCCGAAATTGACAAGCTTGAAGACAGCGACAGTGAATTTCTTATCCTTCTTTTCATTATCCAGGTCAAACTCCAGACCGTAGCGGTTCTTGAAACCGGTAAGGATATTGGTATAGGCGATATCGATAGTCTTTTCACGGGACTTGACAGCCTTCTTGTGTTCTTCATCGAGCTTTTCAGCCGAGATGCGTGCATTTTTCTTCATCTTCCTGATTCCGAGAAGACCGATGACCATTGTGATGATGAGGAAGAGCAGAACGAAGAGGAACTGCTGGGCACAGCGTACAAAGAAGTCATACATCTGCTTGTTCTGGTCGGTGAAGACATCGGTGATAGCTTTTTCGGCAGAAGTCTTGAAGGGTTCTACTTCCTCCTTGTACTTCTTTTCGAGATTGCCGAGGTACTCGTTGAGACCGGTATTCTCGTTGTATTTCTTTGAGAGTTCATCGGTGAATTTTGAGAGGGCTACTTCATATTCTATGACTTTCTTGTTGGCTTCTTCAAAATTGCCTCTGAGGTCTTCATTGATGCTGTCGAGTTCGATATCGAGGTATTCCTTGGATTCTTTTCTTATCTCGTCGAAGTTATCGTCGATAGACTGGAGTTCCTTGCTGACGAAGTTAGCCTCCTGCCTGTGGACAAGGATATCGAGCGTGCTTTCATTGACCTGATGGACATAGCTGTTTACCTGAGCGATGTGGCTGAGAGCTGATTCTGCGTGGTACAGACCATAACCTGACCTCATGAATGCAAACAGTACGCATAGCATATTGACGAGCGACAGTGCTATGAATATTACAGTCATTCGTTTGAAT
>CADBQF010000088.1 GCA_902796705.1 Ruminococcus flavefaciens | reverse complement strand
TTCTGCACCACCGTCAATCAAGTATGATTTAGAGTATCCTTTGACCTTGTAACCAGCAGGAGAATAAATCGTACCATATTTTGTACATGAAGTTACAGAAGATTTAGGTTGTGTTGTAATATAACTTGGAACGCCATTATACCCCAAAGAAACTCTGTTTCCTGCAATTCCGTCAGAATTATATGGAGTTACATAAAATACCCAGTTTCCGACTGTTGAGCCATCCTCATAAAGATAAGATCTGTCATATGATGTACCTGATTTACGAAGTGTATTCTTTTGACCTTCGCAGTCAGCATATATCTCATATGTAAAATAAGAATAATTACCGTCCACCGACATAAGCAATGAAGTTCCATTTCCCCAAATATATTGAGGTTCAATAGAAATAGAAGCTGTTGCCTGAGGAGCAGCGGCTTTTGTAGTCGTTGTTTCAGTTTCAGCGGTGGTCGTTGTCGTGGTTTCAGTCGAAGCATCAGTTACAATTGTTGTCGTTGCAGAAGTATTTTCCTGATTTTCCGAAACTGCTGTTGATGCCGGATCGGTGTCTTTAGCTGTAGTTACCGCTGCTTTGATATCCGGATCATCAGAACCTTTTTCGTCTTTGTTCTTCATAAGAAACATTCCGCCGAGAAATCCCACAGCCACCAAAAGTACAGCGATGACTGCTATCAGAACGGGAACAACTTTTGACTTTCCTGCCGCCGCCACAGGAGGTGTATAAGCCGGTGCCGGCGGATCCGGATCTCTTGCCGGCTGAGCCGCAGGAGCTACGCTGTTCACAGGCTGAACTGTCTCAGGAGCGGGCGGCTGAGCAATTATTTTTGCAGCATCGGCCGCAGGTGCATCTGTATTTTCAGATAGTTTCCCGGCTTTTTGAAACGGAGAGTCGCTGCCCCACGCAAGAGTTTCATCATCTTCGCTGCTGAATCCGTAATCATCATCTTCATCACTGCCCCAGCCGGCAGGAAGTTTTTTATTATCGTCCATATTATTTCCCTCCTGTAAGTAATTTGGCATATCTCATTTTCATACATTAATTTTAGCATATTCACCGCTCAAAATCAAGATAACATTCGATTTTATAAAAAATATAAAAATATAATCGTCACATTATATAAAGTGTAAAGCAATGATTTATATATAATGACAGCCTGACAGCATCATGTTTCTGCCCTGTGAGCCTTGATTTTTCAGGAGCAGTGTAGTATAATTGATTAAAAAAGTTCATATTTGATTATCCGAAGCAGTTTGTTTTTATACCGATTTTTTCATAAAAGCTATTGCAATATCGTTAGAAATATGATACAATATCATAAAATAGAGAAGTATACATTTTCTCTTGAGGAGGTGGAGCGTTGGATTACACTATCAGCCTGACAAACAAATGCAATCTGAGATGCAGTTACTGCTATGAACGTCATCTGAATACGGAGTACGGCTCTGTCACCGCTTCGACCATGTATAAGATAACTGACTTCATCAACCAGAGAAATGATGCAGGAATTGTTTACCTCTTCGGCGGTGAACCGCTTTTATATAAGAACGAGGTCAGATATTTCTGTGAGAATCTGAAAGCCAGACAGTTTGTTATCACAACAAACGGAACGCTTCTTGACGAGGAGTTCATCAGTTGGTGCATTGACAGAAATGTTATCATCAATATGTCTCACGACGGTGCGGAATGTTCTGAGCGTGGCGTGAACAGGGAGTTTCTTGACAAAAACCTGAAACTGCTTCTGAAATACCAGCCAGAAACGCTGGTACAGCTCGTGTACACGCTCGATACGCTCCCCCGGCTTTATGAGAATATCATCTACCTGAAAGAACTCGGCGTTAAAAAAGTCTCAGCAGCAATGGACGCATTCCTTACTCCGGACGATCCCGACAGCTTTGGCGATCTGCTACGTGAACAATGGCGGAAGCTCGCCGGGATAAGAGATCTGTACATATACGAGCTTGCTGTCAAAAAGAAGAATATCAGAGAGCATAAGAAAAGCACCTGTGAAATGTGCAGAAAGAAGCTGTTCATCAACTGGGACGGAAAATTCTATCCCTGCATACAGTTCCAAAATCTGCCTGCATACCGCTGCGGCGATCTGTCCGTCGGTATCGAAGCTGAAAAAGCAAAAAAAGCACACCCGGATTATTCCATGATGTCAGAGCGGTGTGAGGGCTGTGAAATAGCTGAGTATTGCCGTAACTCATGTGCCTGCCGGAAAATGGCTACCACAGGAACAGTAAGGGATATCTCGGAAGCAGCCTGCATGGAAGAACAAGTTCAGATACTCACAGCACTCGAATTAATGTCAAAAGAAAAAGGAGGTCATTGATCATGAGAAAATTCACAAAAGAGATCTCTCTGCTCTTAGCGGCTGCCGCAGCAGGAACGACTGCATATGCAAGTCTTGTATCAGCGGCACCTGAACCGGCAGAAGCGGTTGACGGCCTTATGGCTGTATCTGATGAGATCTACGATGATACACCAACAGCAGGTGTTCCAATGGCAACTGACGATCAGATCGAAACTGCTACAGAAGAAGAATTTCCGCCAACAGCAGGCGAACCGATGCCGACTGATGAATTCATAGAAACAACAACCGAAGAGATCGTCCCTCTTGCGGGCGACATCGCAATGGCTGACGGCGACATCAACGGCGACGGATATTTTGGCATTTCCGATGTAGTAACGCTTCAAAAATGGCTGCTGGCTGTTCCTGATATCCATCTTGTTGATTGGTGGGCAGCAGATTTCAATTATGACGGCAGACTCGATGTGTTTGACCTGTGTCTTATGAAGGAAGAACTGCGTCATATCAATATTGTTCAGCCTAAGACAGAACTGCAGGCACAGTTTCCGGAATACTATGGCCTGTCAGCAACGAAAGGTCTGGAAGTCTATGTTTGGAAGGATCGCACCGGTGTCTATAAGTGCGGCCTCACGTCCGGTACGAACTGGAATAAGTCGTATCCGCAAATTCTCGGATTGACCAATAACGGAGCTGCCATTGAGCAGATGAAAGAAATACTTGCATCTTACAATATCAGCCAGGACATGATAATTATCATACCCATACAGTTCTCTGGTAATTCATGGGAAATATCAGAATCTGACATGGAAAGCGTTACCAAATTGTTCTGGGGCGATAGTTCTGATGAACTTATTTTTAAGCAGTTGTCTGCCGGCGATATCGATAATGTAACATTATCCGCTTATCCTCCCGGAAAATCAGTGGAGCTGACCAAAGACCAGATCGATAAAATGCTGTCGCTGCTTGGAGATGTCACTCTTTATGAAGAGGATAACTCCTACAATGAGTACGGCGGTCACTGGGTACAGTTTGACATTACACTGAAAAACGGAGAACAGCTAAGTCTTGCTGTATTCAATCCGTTCTTTATCATAAACCGCAACGGCTACAGGGCTGAATATGAGTCTTGTCAGGCGTTGGACGTATTTGCAAATTCTATTATTGCTGAATAATAAATAATGGACTGCGGCTGCCGGTGTGATGATCTTCACACGGCAGTCCGCAGTCCTCTTTTTTATGAGTATTTGATCCTGCCACGAAATATGCCGAAATTCAGCAGGTCAGTTATTGCTGTCACAGTCGGGAACGATCTGTTCAAATGCCTTGAGATATTCCGGATATTTACCGCTTATCTTCCGGAAATACTGACGGCAGTATCTGTGGTGCTTTTTCAGGAAATCAAGGTACATACCGACCGGCGGTTCATGGACGAAACGGTCACTTCGCAGAATATCAACGGCAATGAGTGCCTTTATCGAATTGGTGACTTTCAGATAGAAATTCCGTTTATGGTATCCTTCTCCCCATCTCATACGTTCTCTGTCACGCAGCATGGCAAGTGCTTTGTTATTGTATGAACTGATGTTCCGCTGCATAAATATCGAATCTATGAAACTTCTTTCGTAGATCGTATGCCGGAAGCCATTTCCGGAGGGTACGATGCAGGGGGTAAAACAAAATGTCATGATACGGCGGACGGTACCTGTTGCCAGTTCCTGCGGCGGGATATACTTTGTGTATTTCTGCCCTTTATACCGGAATGATACTTTTCTCAGAGCAAAGCAGAACAGTGAAAATATCCTGTCCTCCGGGTAGAGATCCTCAAAAATTATCTCTTTCAGATGATAAGAGTTGATAGCACTTCTGTCTATCTTCACCGGCTTTGTGATCCTTATCTTGTCCCAGTCCTCCTTAACTGACCATGCCGGAAGATAATCAGAGACCGGGGTGACAACGCAGCTATCATCATTATCGTCATAGTCTATTTCGACCGGGCCTTTGTATGGTCTGTTCTTATCCGGAAAATAATTGACAACTGTGACGTGAGGCGGGAAAACATAATGCTGCTTGCTTTCTTCGCTTTCCGGAAGTATCATGAGACTTGGCTTGACAAAGTAGCCGTGCGTTTCACAGTCTCTTTCACGTTCGCAGCGGACAGCATTCCGGTAGAAACGGACTTTTTTGCACCCGGAAAGATCGATCCTGAAACTCCACAGAGACCAGCGGCAGAAAGTTACCGAATCCGCCTTGAATCTTAACGAAGGGGGCATACCTGGGTATGGGGTGTTTACATGAAGAACAGTCAGGTTTGAAGCATCAGGGTAAGTACACACGACATCGTTATTGCAAAATACGGGCGTATCATTAAAGGCATCTGCATTATTTATGCCCGGTGTGAAAGCTTCAACACCGAAACCTTCCAGTCCGCACCCGAAGAAAGCCTGATAATCCATATCGCTGATGCTTTTCGGGAATTCGATGTATTTCAGATTTTTGCAGAACATGAAGCATCTTTTTCCGATATGCTTCAATGTCTGCGGAAGGCGGATATGTTCCAGCGAGCCGCACTTATAAAACAGATATTCGGAGAATGACGTGATACCGTCTTCAAATATTACCGTTTTCACAGTGGATTCCTGGAAAGCACTCTCCCCTATCCTGCGTATGTTCCCGTGAATATACAATGTGTTGAACGGACGCTCTTCAAAAGTATGTTCACATATCTCATCGACCGGCAGACCGTCGATAGTGTAAGGGATAATGATCTTCATCTGCGAATTTCCGGTGTATTTTGTGATCTTCACGCTGTGACGCTTTTTGCGGAATGAATATCCTGCGGCAACGGCTTCCTTTGAAGTAAGATCTATGTGCGGAACTGTCTGAGCGGCTGGTTTGAACAGCTTAGGGAAATAGATGTGCGGATCATGGAATTCAACAGAACTATAGTCCATAATATCACCTCCTGGTGTATAAAATTATAGTGAACGTCAAAAAAGTATCTGACATTCACTATAATGAATAATTCAAAAATGCCCGTTGACGGAGTTGAACCGTCGCACAACACGTCTGACGGACGTGATCTCTCACGTTGAGTTATACGGGCTCGGGCGGCAGGCCACATCTGCTGAACGGACAGCTATTTTTATTAAACTACCGATAAATTGATTATACCACACCTCACACAGAATGTCAATACCGATTGTTATTTTCTGACTAAAAAAATTGAAGGATAGCAAAAACTCCTCTGTCCGGTCAGACAAAGGAGTTTGTTTCAATAGTGTATCATCTCATATTTACGCTTAGTTATGCAGATCGTTGGCTGTTATCAAAAATAAATCTATCGTTGCGTTGCTGCCGTTCTCATAACTTGCTGCGAGCATATTGCACTTCAATCCGTTGCAGGTGATAGTGGCATTCGAGACATATTTGCCGTCAAGCATCGCATCTCCGCCGTTGAACAGCACAGGTTCGCTGAGAGCATACGTTGAACTGAGTACGCTGTAGGGCATACCTGTGTAAACATAATCATTCACATCGCCGTAGAGCACATATTCAACGTTTATAACAGCATCTCTGTCATCGAAGTTATAGGGGCTTTCCGGAGAGTATGATGCAATGAAAATATAATCACCGTCATCGTAGATATATGCGGTATCATGGCCGCCGCCTCCTAAAAAGCCTCTTAATATATCATCGGGTTCTCCGAAAATTTCTATCATCTCATTTACTGTCAGGCCTATCATTTCTGTCGGGTAAACATAGTTCTCTTCGTCATAACCTGCGGATACAGTTGTATCAGGTGTGACAGCTTTTGTTACTTCTTCGACGGCGGAGTTTTTGCCGCTGGCATCGTCAGACTCGGTGGATGAAGCAGATTTTCCATAGGCATTTGCTACATCAGTTAAATTCGTCCTATCCTGACCGACCTCGGTACTGCCGTCGTCACCTGTTATTTTATCAACAAGTTTTGATCCTCCTATGACGACTACTGCAAGCAAAACAAAACTGATTATAGATTCAAGTATACGGCTTATCTTCTTTTTATTGGGAGCTCCGGCATTTACGGGAGCCGGTGATATCCCGTTTACAGGTTGACCGCATTTGTCGCAGAATTTTGCGTTTTCATCAAGT
>CADBQF010000087.1 GCA_902796705.1 Ruminococcus flavefaciens | reverse complement strand
CTTTCAACAGAAGGCTTCCTCGATGAGGTAACAGCTAAGGCTGATTTCATAAAGAAAGAACTTTCCCAGTGCAGTGAAGTCGTTTCAGTAAGCGGCATCGGTCTTATGATCGGCATTGAGCTTAAAACTAAAAAAGCAGGGGAAGTCGCAGCAGAAGCCCTTAAACGTGGTTTGCTCGTGCTTACTGCCAAGGAAAAAGTAAGACTTCTGCCTCCGCTCACTATTACATACGATGAACTCAAAAGCGGGTTGAAGATACTTATTGATATACTGGAGGAATGATGAATGGAACTTATAATATCGATAAAAGGCAATAAATATTTTGTAAAGGATAAAAAGGACCGGCTCCAGTACACAGTAAAGAAAAAGGGCTTCGGCTCGAAATATATACTCTATAACGCTTCGGACTATAATCTTTATACTCTCGTACAGACAGGCGACGACAGAAAGCCTTCGTATGCTATCGTACTCAACGACGCTACATTCATGACTTTCGTGTGCAAATCGCTTTTCCTCGATCCTACTCTTGTAGGTCAGGGAAAAGATGCGAACTACTCGCTCGCCAGCAAGGACAGAAAGCATTTCAGCATTCTCCTTGAGGGAAATGAAGTAGGTACTATCGATACGAGCATCACTGTCGGCGGTGAGCTTCAGTACGACCTCGCTATAGAGGATAAGCTTTTCGATGACTATATACCGCTCTTCGCAGTAATGCTCGACAAGAGCTTCGGTGCGATGAACAAGCCGAACTAAACTGAAAGGAACTCAAATAATGAAACATCTTTTAAAAATGCTCGATCTCAGCACAGAAGAGATCATTGATATACTCAACCTTGCCGACCAGCTCAAATATGAACTCAAGCACGGCATTCCCCACCCGCACCTCAAGGGCAAGACTCTCGGAATGATATTCCAGAAGGCTTCCACACGTACCCGTGTATCATTCGAGACAGGTATGTACCAGCTCGGCGGATATCCGCTCTTCCTCTCCTCAAACGATCTCCAGATCGGCCGTGGAGAGCCTGTACAGGATACAGCACGAGTTCTCTCACGCTACCTCAACGGAATAATGATACGTACATTTGAGCAGAAAGAAGTTGAAGACCTCGCTAAATACGGCTCTATCCCGATAATCAACGGACTCACTGACTTCTGCCACCCCTGCCAGGTACTCGCTGACCTCATGACTATACGTGAGTTCAAGGGAAGCTTCCAGGGACTTAAAATGTGCTTCATAGGCGACGGAAACAATATGGCAAATTCTCTCATCGTAGGCTGCCTCAAAGTCGGAATGGCTGTATCTATCGCCTGCCCGAACGATTATCAGCCGCCGAAGGAGATACTCGATTTCGCTGCCGGATATGACTGCTTCGAGATGACAGATTCTCCGATGCAGGCTGCTAAGGACGCAGATGTCCTCATCACTGACGTATGGGCATCTATGGGACAGGAAGGCGAGGCTGAAAAGCGTAAGAAGGCATTCGCCGGATACCAGATAAACGACGAGCTTATGGCTCAGGCAAAGCCGGACGCAATGGTCCTCCACTGCCTGCCTGCACACCGTGAAGAGGAGATCACAGAAAAGGTATTCGAGGCTCACGCAAACGAGATATTCGAGGAAGCCGAGAACCGTCTCCACGCACAGAAAGCCGTTATGGTAAAACTCATGGCTGACTGATATCAGATACATAGACCGTCCGGGCGACCGGGCGGTTTTTTTATGTGGGGCGTTGCCACACACCCCACAAGGGCTTTCAGCCCTTGACCTGACCAAAGGGTTATCAACCCTTTGGAATCCCGGAATAAGAACCGCTGCCGTGGGATGATATCCCCTGCCTGCTTGATTTTTTTTATCAGATATAGTATAATGTGTGTATAGACTATTATCCTATCAGGAGGCACTCATGATACAGGACATTGCACCACACAGACTTGACAATAATTACAGCCCGGATATCGCTCCGGACGATGACAGCATCATTTTCCATTTCCATGGAAGATCTGCCCTTGCGTGCGATAATGATACTTCGCCTTTTCCGGTGTTCAGCTCATTTGACAGCATACCGGAACTGCACTACCTCTTCTCTATCGACGGGAAAAAATATTTCCTCGCCGCCGGAAAGATAAAACATATCCCGGACGGCTATCACTACCGCATCATACGTGATCTCCGCCATTCGGCT
>CADBQF010000086.1 GCA_902796705.1 Ruminococcus flavefaciens | reverse complement strand
TATCAGAGAGCCTTTCAGAAAAGTCTGTTTTTTCAATCCCGCTTCCCCTTTCGCATACAACTGTCAATATAATAATATGCCCCCTCCTCAGATTTCAGAACTTAATTAAAGCCTGCAACTGCTAAGAAACTTGTATCTTTTATTGGGGGAGAACCTTTCTTCAGAAAGGTTTCCCCCACTAAAGGTATGAGCTTACCTATGGGCAGCGGCTTTAATTAATTATGGAAAATTTTTGCTGTGTGCCTTGCTATTTCTGTATAAATATGATATAATGAATAGAGCGTCATTGATAATTTAAAGAGTCCACGCAGACACAACACCTGCGGACGGACGATAAAGTCATACTGCACACGCTTATGCGGTATGACAGTAAGACAGCTCATTGCAGCTCACTAATGAAAGGTTGGTCTTATAAAATGGAATATAAATTTTCCGACAAAGTAAGCGGACTCAAGGCTTCTGCTATCAGAGAGATACTTAAATTCACTGCTGATCCGGAAGTAATATCTTTTGCAGCCGGAAACCCCGCTCCTGAGGCTTTCCCCAAAAAGGAGATCGCTGAGATATCCGCTGAACTTCTCCGTGATGATCCGATACTTGCATTGCAGTACAGCATCACAGAGGGTTACACTCCCCTGCGTGAATTCCTCAAAACATGGCTCGGCAGCAAGAACTGCTTCCACCCGGAATTTGACGATCTTATCGTTACATCGGGCGGACAGCAGGCAAACGAGCTTTCGTGCAAGGTGCTTCTCAACGAGGGAGATACTCTTATCTGCGAATCACCGAGCTTTATCGGTTCTCTCAACGCATTCAGGTCTTACAATGTAAATCTCGTAGGCGTTGATATGGAAGAAGACGGCATCGACCTCAACAAGCTCGAAGATGCTCTCAAGCGTGAGAAGAATGTCAAGATACTCTACCTTATCCCGAACTTCCAGAACCCCACAGGAAGAACTATGTCGTTTGAAAAGCGTAAGGCTGTTTACGAACTCGCCTGCAAATATGACTTCATAATCCTTGAAGACGATCCGTATGGTGAACTCCGCTTTGCCGGCACTAATATCCCGTCTATCAAGAGCCTTGACACAGAGGGCAGAGTCATCTACTCCAGCACATTCTCAAAGCTCATCTCATCGGGATTCCGTACAGGTTTCGTATCCGCTCCTGCTCCGATAATCCAGAAGATAGTAGTGTGCAAGCAGGTATCAGACGTTCACTCGAATATCTGGGCTCAGGTAGTATCTCACAGATTCATGACAACTGTTGACCGTGAAGCTCACTTCAACAAGCTGCGTGATATCTACAGGAACAAGTGCGAACTCATGTGCAGCCACATCGAAAACGGCTTCTCAAAGAAGATAACCTATGTAAAGCCGGAGGGCGGTCTCTTCATCTGGTGTACTCTCCCTGATGACTGCGATATGAACGCTTTCTGCACAAAGGCTGTACAGGAATACAAGGTAGCTGTCGTTCCCGGAAATTCATTCAATATCCGTGAGGGAGACATAAGCCATTCATTCAGACTCAATTACTCGACACCGACAAATGAGCAGATCGACAAGGGCATGGAGATACTCGCCCGCATGACAAGAGAGATGCTCGATTAAAAGATCATTATAGTCCGCTCACCTTTAGTGAACGGATACAGGCAGCAGACTCAAAAAAATCTATACCGTTTGCTGTATTTTATAAATGAAAGGAAAATCACTATGCCAAACAGAATGACAGAACGTTACGCTGTAACACAGAAATACCTCATGACAAGAGGACAGGCTATCAACTTCCCCTACCAGTACTTCGAGACAAACTTCAAGAAGAACGAAGTATTCGGCGTTGTTATCGATATCCCGATGTCCGCTACCGTACTCACAACTATGGTATGCTTCATCAACGGTGCTGCTAACCTCTACTTCAACAACGGCGGCGACTACACAGGTGCTTCACAGAGATACAGAACTCTCGTGCAGGCAGCTCACAACCTCGTTGCTAATGCTACACAGCTCGTTCCGAAATGTACAAAGACAAAGAAGTACGATCTTCCCAAGGGCATGACTCAAAAGATCTACCTCCTCACAAAGAGCGGCATCTTCACTACAGAAGTAAAGCCGGGCATCATTCCTGAGGATCAGCCTGAACTCCGCTCGTTCTATGTACTCTACCAGCGTGTTCTCAACGAACTCCGCAGCTCACAGCTCAAGGACGATGCTGCTGCAAGAATGAATCCCGAAAAGTAAGGAGCATTACACCAAATGGAAGATAAAAAACTGATCTTCAGCGGAATACAGCCTACCGGTACTTTCACTCTCGGAAACTACATGGGTGCTGTAAAGAACTGGGGTTCATTACAGGAAGAATACAACTGCATCTACTGCGTTGTCGATATGCACGCTATCACAGTAAGACAGGATCCGGCAAAGCTCAGACAGAATACGCTCAATTCGTATGCTCTCCTCATGGCTTGCGGCGTTGATCCAGAAAAGTCCATTCTCTTTATCCAGAGCCATGTAAGGACTCACGCTGAACTCAACTGGATACTCGGCTGCAATACGCAGTTCGGTGAGCTTTCGAGAATGACTCAGTTCAAGGACAAGAGCCAGCGTCACCCTGACGATGTGAACTCCGGACTCTTCACTTATCCCGTGCTTATGGCGGCTGATATCCTCGCATATAATGCCGACCTCGTTCCTGTAGGCGTTGACCAGAAACAGCACCTCGAACTCGCAAGAAATATCGCACAGAGATTCAACCAGCGTTACGGCGACTTCTTCACGCTCCCTGAGCCTTATATCCCGAAGGTAGGAGCTAAGATCATGTCTCTCCAAGAGCCGACAAAGAAGATGTCAAAGTCCGACGAGAATCCGAATGCCTGCATTCTTATCCTCGACGACAAGGATACCATTATCCGCAAGTTCAAGAGAGCTGTCACTGACAGCGACACAGAGGTTTGCTACAGTGAGGGCAAGGACGGCATCAACAACCTCATGACGATATATTCTATCGTTACAGGCAAGGATTTTGCCGCTATCGAATCAGAATTCGCCGGAAAAGGCTACGGAGATTTCAAGCTTGCTGTAGGTGAAGCTGTCGCAGACCACCTCGAACCCGTAAGAACAGAGTTCGCAAGACTTTCCAAGGATAAGGCTTACCTCAAGAAGTGCTATACTGAAGGTGCTGAAAAGGCAATGAAGTATTCACAGAGGATAGTCTCCAAAGTCTACCACAAGGTAGGATTCGTTGACAGATGATGATATCTGTTTTCTGAAAAATTAATGATCTTTTTTCCCTGCCGGAACGCTTATCAGAACTTCCAGACGAGCGTTCTGTCAGGGAATAATCATGTTCAAAGGCTCGAAAAATGCGGTAATATGGTTAATATTGCCAAAAGGCAGGTTAGGGTGAAGATATATTATACTTTATCTACAAAAATAAAAAAAGGTGTTGCATTTTGCCTGAATTTGGGGTATTATATTAGTGTTGCGTTCGTTTCGTTCCGATTTTACGAGCTTTATAACGAATGACAGATACAGGGAAAATGGAGGTCTTGCAAATGGTCGAATTTCAGCAAAAAGACAATTATTCTATCAGCGATCTTATCGAGATAGTAAAGCTTCTCCGTGGTGAGGGCGGCTGTCCGTGGGACAGAGAACAGACTCACGAATCGATCAGAAGTGACTTTATCGAAGAGACCTGCGAAGCGATCGAAGCTATAGACCTCAAAGACAGTGAGCTTTTATGTGAAGAACTCGGTGACGTGCTTCTTCAGGTCGTATTCCACTGCCGTATCGAAGAGGAGTCGGGCAGATTTGCTTTCGACGACATCTGCGACGGTGTGTGCAAAAAGCTCATTATCCGACACCCGCACGTTTTTGGCGATACCATAGCCAACTCTACCGAACAGGTACTCAAAAACTGGGACGCTATCAAAATGAAGACCAAAGGTCAGGAGACCTATACCGATACACTTGAAAGCGTTGCCAAGTCCCTGCCTGCCCTTATGAGAGCCCAGAAAGTCGGAAAGCGTGCAATGCGTGCCGGTATGGATTTCAGGAACGCCGATGATGCTATCAAATGTATCGATGCTGAAAGAAAAGAGCTTATAGAAGCTGCCGCTTCCGGCAATATCGACGATATCACCGAAGAAATGGGCGATCTGCTCTTCTCGTGCGTAAATGCCGCACGTCACCTCGGTGTCGATGCTGAACTTGCACTCAAAGCCGCTACCGATAAATTCATAAAACGCTTCTCTGTTACAGAAAAACTGACATCAGAGGATAATATCGATATGAAGTCTCTTCCCATTGAGGAACTCGACGTATATTGGGACAAAGCAAAAAAACTGATTGATCCGGAGGATAAAAACAATGACTAAAACTGAACTTATCAATTCTATCGCAGAAAAGGCTAACTGCACAAAGAAAGATGCTGCCTGTGCTCTCGAAGCTACAGTTTCCGCTATCCAGGAAGCTCTCGAAGGCGGCGACAAGGTAACTATCACTGGCTTCGGTACTTTCGAGGTTCGTGAGAGAGGCGAAAAGACCTGCATCAACCCCAAGACAAAGACTAAGATGGTCTGCCCTCCCTGCAAGGCTCCCGCTTTCAAGCCCGGCAGAGCTCTCAAGGAAGCTGTAAACAAGTAATCAGAAGGCAAAAAAATATGAAGATATCGGGGAAAACTATTCTGCGGAAAAGTTCTTCCCCGAATCCCATTTATGGAGGTAAATTCATGAGACTCGACAAATACCTCAAGGTGACGAGACTTATCAAACGCCGCACTATCGCCAACGAAGCCTGCGATGCCGAAAAGATCGTCGTAAACGGCAAAGTCGCAAGAGCTTCCTACGACGTAAAAGTCGGTGATATCATCGAAATAAATATGGGTACACGCCCACTCAAAGTCAAAGTCCTCAACGTCACCGAACACTCCACTAAAGAAACCGCCGCCGACAACTACACCGTTATCGAATAACACTATTGCTTGCAGCGGCTTGCTCTTGTGGAGCTGCGTATTTTTGTGGGGGAAACCTTTCTGAGGAAAGGTTCCGCCAACAGCGGCGGGTACCCTCTGTCAGCTCCGCTGACATCTCCCTACACTG
>CADBQF010000085.1 GCA_902796705.1 Ruminococcus flavefaciens | reverse complement strand
TTTACCCAAGTGGTGAAGGGGCTCCCCTGCTAAGGGAGTAGGTCTCGAAAGGGGCGCGAGAGTTCAAATCTCTCAATCCGCGCCATTGAACTCCTGATCTTCAGGAGTTTTTTATTTTGCGTGCCATAATTATCAAAACCCCGGATAACCGGGGTTATTGTTTTTTCTGATATTATCCCTCCAGAAGACCTTTGATGCCTTTTTCCCTGAAAACTTCCTTATAGTATACAAGTTCGTCCTGAATGATATCATCTATCACCTGCATTCCGAGAAGTTCCACGGGTGCTTTGTCGTCGGTAAGGATATTTCCGCCTGAGATATGAGGCTTGAGCTGACTGCTGACTTTTTCCATAAGTTCTTTCAGGCGTTCATCTTCAAGAGTTTTTGTATTTTCCTCAAGCATACGTATCATATCGCCGTTCTGTGAAGCGAAGAGTTCACGGTTGGTATTCCGCTCAACATCGACTGTATAGACATTGTCAAAAACCGATGCGATCGTATCCGCAAGACAGCCGTTTATGCCGCCGGCACTGTCGGACCTCATGTTCATATTGACGACCATGACTCCGCCGTCGCTGAGATGATCCCTGACGAGACGGAAAAACTCCCTTGACGACATCTGGAACGGTATAGTGATATCCTGATATGCGTCTACCATTATAACGTCATATTTCTTTCCGCACGATGCAAGGAATGCCCTGCCGTCATATGTCGTCACCTTAATATTCTCCGGAAGATCGAAATACTCATGTGCGAGGGCGGTTATCTTCTCATCGATCTCCACTCCTTCCGCAGTGATATCGCTGAAATACGCCGTACACTGCTTTGCATAAGTTCCCGTTCCCATTCCGAGGACGAGAACATCTGCCGTATCAGGAGAAGCCGTCATGAGCGGTGCAGCCATTGCATAATCGTAGTACATTCCCGAAAGCTCGCCTGATTTTACATAGACGGACTGGACTCCGAAAAGCACGTTCGTTGAAAGATACGTATGCTTTTCATCGTCCTTTACCTGCAAATAATTGTAGACCGATTCGCCCTCGTATGTCAGATCTTTTTCCCAGAATGCAAATCCCATTGAAACTGACGAAACACAGAACACCCCGAACAGAACGCATGATACGGCTGTTCTGACTGCTCCCCTTCTGCTGCTTATGAAGTAGATCGCTCCTATAAGCAGAAGTATGCCTGCAAATATGATGAACGTCACAGCCGTTCCGACTGTAGGTATTGATACGAACGTCGGAACGAACGTACCTATTATAGAACCGATAGTGTTGAACGCACCGAGCGTTCCGACCGTCTTTCCGCTGTCATCGAGCGAATCCACGGTATATTTCACGAGCGACGGCGTGACTGTTCCCAGCAGGAAAAGCGGATATACGAACACCGTCATGCACGTTATGAATGCCGCCCATATCAGGAAATTCGTATTTATCGTAACGACAAGAAGTCCGGCTATACCGGCTATTGCGAATTTTCCTGCAAACGGGACGGCTGCTATCCATACGGCGGCTATCAGTATTCGTCCGTAGAGCTTATCCGGATCGGGGTGCTTGTCGGCACTTCTTCCGCCGAAGATATTGCCGAGTGCCATTGCTATCATTATCGTTCCTATGATGATAGTCCACACTATCTGTGAGGAACTGAAATACGGTGCAAGAAGTCTGCTCGCTCCGAGTTCGACCGCCATTACCGACATTCCGGAAAAGAATTCGGTCATGTAGAGATACCATTTATTTTTCAGTATCTTTGGAAAAGGCTTTTTTGCCTCTGATGCTTTGCTTTCTTTCATCTGAACCTCCAGAAATGATCTTTTCCTATATGTCACTATCCGCAATGAGGTCACATCAAATGTCAGCCGCTCACAATGCTGTCTAAATTATACTGTTCTGTGCGGTGACTATATAAATAAGTGCTGACAACGCCGAAAAAGCCGCCGCCGGGACTGATACCGCAATGCTGAGCGTTTTGTTTTTTCTGACAGCCAGTCCGGTGAAAAGCGAACCTGTTATGACTGTCGGCATGAGATATCTGAAATTCATCGTGCAGACAAATGTATATTTTGCACTCATGACGTAGAGATTTCCCACAAGTACCGCATAAAAAAGTCCAAGGAACACCTTCTGCACCCTGTCCTCCTTATTGTCACAAACGAAAGTCCATATCATGGCGACAAACGCAAAAGCCGCCAGAGCGACTCCGAGCCAGAAAAGCACATAACAGCACACATACAGGATATCCGAGCCGTTGAGGTCATTGCCTCCGATGAATTCACTGAATATGGAATTTTTAAGTATCGCTATGAGCGGATTCGATTCGTTCATGCCGAGAACTTCGCCGTTCTCTCCATGATATGCCCAGTTCTCAAAGACTCTTTTCAACTGAGAGGGCGAAAAATCGGTGATACGCTTAAAATAATCCATGCCTTTCAGCGATTGCAGGAGTTCATCTGAAAGTTCCTGTACATAATCGAGCGGAATCTTCCACTTGATATATCCACGCACCGGGAACCACATTCCGAGCGGAACGCATACTGCACCGAATGCGGCAAACTGACCGATGAGCTTTTTCCATTCAGTCCTGATATTCTTAATAAATGCAATGAGGAACACGACTGCAACAGGCGGTGCGACAAGTGCCGCCGAAACTTTCGTCATCATTCCAAGACCGATGCAGAGGCTTATCTTCATTATCTGCCTGAGAGAACGTTCCCTGTACCATTTAAGCGTCGATAATACCGCCCCCATTACCAATGCCCATGCAAGTGCATCATTGTTCACAAGTCCGGATAAAAATGTAAAGCAAGGGTGATATGCCGTTACCGCAAGCGATATATACAGCGGTCTTCCGTCAAGTCCGAAATACCTGAATATATAATACGCCGATATCAGAACCGCCGTTGAATAGAACAGCGTGAGCATCTGCACCGACTCAAACGCTGTATCAAGGCTTACATTGAAAACGTTCTTTACCGCATATACCCACACGGCACTTATCGAATGATGGAACGGCGGGTGGCAGTACTGGAAGTATTCCCTGTAATCGCCGTTATAAAGATGATGTTCCCTCAAAAGATATGAGATATATCCGAGATGACCTCCGATAATACCCTCTGTCCCGAAATTTCCGGCATCGTGCTGTCTCCGGTGAATGTCCGTTCCAAGAACGTAGCAGAATTTCAGAAGAAAACTGCTGCTCATTATAAGCATAACATTGAACTGACGTTTAAGCTCTTTCCTGAAAAATACAGCATACGCTCCGGCAGTAAGCAATATGCCCGACAAGAAAAACCATTCGATCTTATGCTTTGAAAAAGACATATAATAAGCCGCCGTGATGCAGGCTGCTATCCCTCCGGCTGAAAACAATACCGCCGACATCGCCGGAAGTTTATGTTTTCTGCACAAAGTCATTACAATGACCGTGACCGCCGCTGCAAAAAACGCCGCAGTCACAGGCTTCGTATATGACGGTATACACTTATATTCACCATAACAGAACGGTGTTATCAGGAGACAGGCTGCCAATGCACACAGATACGGGTGCTTCGCTGCTGCCCCGAAAAGCCGGCTGCTGATATCAGGCTTTTCTGTGTGTTCATTATTAATGTTCATGATTACCTCCTTGATAAATATATTACTATTATACTACAATACGGCTAAATGTCAATAACCGGAAGAGTAACATTTATCCCATGCTCTGAATAATATATACCACGGGCAGGAAATGCCCTGCCTGATACGGCAGCCGTTCAGGCTGCCTTGGGAGGTAATATCATGGCTGCTTTTTACAATCAGGCTTCTCTGACGTACAATGGCAATGTGACCAATTCAAATATAACGACCGGTGAGATCCTCGAAGTCCTTTCGATCACAAAATCTCCCGTTACCGACACCTACACCGCCGGAAACGACGTTGTCTTCCTCATCAATATAACAAATACTGGCACAGCCGCTATAAACGGTCTGACTCTTACCGACGACCTCGGAGAGTACACCTTTGGCGAAGAAGGTGCTTCTGCCGTTCCGCTGACTTATATGGAAGGCTCGGCAAGTCTTTTCGTCAACGGCATCAAGCAGGCTGATCCTGCGGTAGTCTCGGTCTCTCCGCTCACTATCACAGGGATAAACGTTCCTGCCGGCGGAAATGCTGCTGTCATCTATGCAGCAGAACCGAACCAGTTCGCTCCGCTCGGTGAGAATGCTTCTATCACAAATACGGCATCTGTCAGCGGTGCAAGAGCAACTGCGGTGACAGCTTCTTCAACTATCACGGCTGATACTTCCGTTTCGCTCGCTATAAGCAAGTCGCTCAGTCCGGCTGTAGTCTCCGAAAACGGAACGCTCACCTACACCTTTATCATTCAGAACTCCGGAGCAGTTCCCGTGACTGTTTCCGATGATGTTATCTTCACAGATACGTTCGATCCTGTTCTTTCGCAGCTCACCGCAACTTTCAACGGTGCTGCGTGGACAGCCGGAACAAATTACACCTACGACGAAACAACAGGTGTATTCACTTCGCTCCCCGGACAGATAACTGTTCCGGCAGCCGAAGTCTCACAGGACACAACTACCGGTATATGGTCGATACAGCCCGGAGTAAGCACTATCGTCATCACAGGAAATATCTGATCCGGATAATTCCGGACAGACAATAATAAAGGCGGAAGAAGACTTTTTAAAGCGTCTTCTTCCGCCTTTTCTTTTATGAGTATTTTATTTGGGATACGAGTTTTTCAGCATCAACTGCTCTTGCGGAAATTGTTGTCTGTGAATATCCTTGC
>CADBQF010000084.1 GCA_902796705.1 Ruminococcus flavefaciens | reverse complement strand
TCAGCACCGTCGGCGGAGAGCATTTCCGAAAATATCTCTCTGCTTGAAAGACGTGCGGAAAAGGCATTTTCGGAAGTCCTCAGACGGGCGGAGGATATGTACACATCAGCGAGCCTTCGCCTGCGTGCATTTTCTCCGGAAAACAGGCTGAAGTCTATGGAGGAGAACCTCACGGCACTTGAGAACAGATGCCGCACGGCTGCCGAAAGAGTCTTTGAGAGAGCAGAGTCGCAGCTTGAGAGGAGCATCACTGCCCTTGACAGCCTCAGTCCGCTGAAAGTCCTTTCGAGAGGATATTCTCTCGTCTACAGCGGAGAAGAACTCGTCCGTGATTCACAGGATATCACGGAGGGCAGCAGCGTTAAGATAGTTTTCAGCTCCGGCGGTGCAGAAGCGGAGATAAAGAAAAAGTGGTGAGTTTATGGAAGAAAAAGTGACTTTTGAGGAGAACATGGCAAACCTCAGAAAAATCATAGCAGAGCTTGAAAAGGGCGATATCTCCCTTGAAAAGTCGGTAGAGCTGTACAGTGAAGGACTGAAGCTCACCGCTCTTTGCAGAAAGCAGCTCGATGAATCACATCTCAGGATAACGGAGGTCGGCACAGAGATGCCGGAGAATCAGATATGAGTACAGATACAAAAACTATCCTTTCCGGATATGCAGCACGAACAGCAGAAAATCTTAAAAAATACAACAAGCTCCTCCCGGAGCAGATGCCGCAGAAGACCGTAGTTGATGCTATGGATCATTCCCTGCGTGCAGGCGGAAAACGCATACGTCCGGCACTTGTGTACGGATTCTGCAAAGCCTGCGGAGGAAGCGAGGAAATGGCAGATGCCGCAGCTTCGGCTATAGAGATGATACATACATTCTCGCTGATACACGACGACCTTCCGGCTATGGACGACGATGATTTCCGCCGTGGACAGCCCTCGTGCCACAAGGCATTCGGAGAGGCAGCAGCTATACTTGCAGGAGATGCACTTGCTATCCTCCCGTTCGCAGTCATAGCAGATGATGAAATGCTTCCGGCTCAGGCAAAGGTGAAGCTCATCTCGGCACTTGCGAAGGCAGCCGGCAGGGACGGAATGATCGGCGGTCAGATCATCGATATGGAGAACGAACAGCGTACAGATGTCGATGAGGAAAATCTCAGGAATATGTACCGTCACAAGACAGGCGAACTCATTTCGGTATCGTGCGTCATGGGCTGTATATGTGCAGGAGTCACGGACGAGGGAAAGCTCTCGGCTGCGGCTGATTACGGATACAAGCTCGGACTTGCCTTCCAGATCGTCGATGATATACTCGATGTGACAAGCACGACGGAAGAACTCGGAAAGCCGGTCGGCAGCGACGAGGAGGAGAACAAGACGACGTTCGTTACGCTCTACGGTGTCGAAAAAGCTCAGGAGATCGCTGACAGCATCACAGCAGAAGCTCTCGGCTGCCTTGAAGTATTCGGCGGCGATGCTTTTCTCAAAGAGCTTACCGGAATGCTCCTGAAAAGAAAAAACTGATCCAAAGGAGTGCAGGGCGGTATATGCCGCTTTCTGCTTGATATAAAATGAAGGAATTTGAAAAAAAGGAAAGCAGAGTGGAACTGTCCGGACTTGATCTTCCGGGCGACCTCAGAAAGCTCTCGCTCAGCCAGTGCAAGGCACTCTGCAAGGAGATAAGAGGATTACTCATATCGACCGTATCAAAAACAGGCGGACATCTCGCTTCAAATCTCGGAGCAGTAGAGCTGACTATGGCGATACACAGGAATTTCAACTCTCCGGAAGACAAGATAGTATGGGACGTAGGCCACCAGTCGTATACCCACAAGATACTGACCGGACGTGCCGACAGATTCAGGACGCTCAGGCAGGAGAACGGCATTTCCGGTTTCCCGAAGCCGGAGGAATCGGTGCATGATACGTTCATAAGCGGCCACAGCAGTACATCTGTATCGGTAGCCTGCGGCATAGCAGAGGCAATGAAGCTAAGCGGCAGCAGCAATTACGCCGTCGCAGTCATCGGTGACGGAGCTATGACGGGCGGTATGTTCTATGAAGCGATGAACAACGCCGGCAAGGAGCAGGACTGCAATCTCATCGTATTCCTCAACGACAACAATATGTCGATATCAAAGAGCGTGGGAGCGTTGGCGAAATATCTGACTTCGCTCAGGGCAAAGGAATCATACGTCCAGACGAAAAAAAGCGTCAAGAATGCACTCTCTGCCATACCCGTTCTCGGAAAGCCCGTGGAGAAGGGCATCAAAATGGCAAAGGATTCCGTGAAATCGAAGATACTGGAGCAAAGCACGATGTTCGAGGACATGGGATTTATCTACCTCGGCCCGGTGAACGGCCATAATCTTGCCGAGCTTGAAGAAGTCATACATACGGCAAAGTCATACCACAAGCCAGTCCTCGTCCATGTGAAGACGGTAAAGGGAAAAGGCTATCTACCGGCTGAAAAGAATCCCGGAGAATACCACGGCATATCACGCTTCGATGTAGTCACCGGCGATCCGGAAGTTTCGGTGAATACGTGCTATTCGACAGTATTCGGACGAGAGCTTGAAAGGCTCGCACGCACCGACAAGAGGATATGTGCTATCACCGCAGCCATGAAATACGGAACAGGCCTGCAATATTT
>CADBQF010000083.1 GCA_902796705.1 Ruminococcus flavefaciens | reverse complement strand
TGCTTTTTCAACAGGTTTTCTAACCCCAAAAAGCCTGTGAAATCGGTTTGCTGATATCATATATCATTTTCAAAGTATCCAGGCTCACAACTGCGGCAGCGTTATCTGCACTGGCAGCGGAGTACGCAGACGTTCCGGAAGTTGTTGCAGGTGCAGAGGTTTTCGTTCCGCAGAAGCATTCAAAATTATTTCTCAAAACCCCTTGACAAAGTGTAACACAGCTGATATAATTGTATACATAGAGGTTATACAATTTAGACTTTCGCAGCAGTTGCAAATGATGTGAAAGCCTCGACCTAAAAGGAGTGTACACTAAAAATGAATATCAATATAAGCAATTCATCGGGTGAGCCGATCTATTTACAGATCGCAAACCAGATAAAGACGCTGATACTGGAGGGAAAGCTCAGAGAGGGCGAAGCGCTGCCTTCCATGAGGGTGCTTGCCACCGAACTCCGTATCAGCTTCATGACAACGAAACGTGCCTATGAGGAGCTTGAACGTGACGGCTTTATCGAAAGCTACACGGGCAAAGGCTCTTTTGTGAAGGCACAGAATCTGGAGCTTTACCGTGAGGAGCAGATCAAGCGTATCGAATCCCTGCTCATGGAGGCAGGGGACACGGCACGCAAGGCAGGCTTAACTATGACTGAGCTTCACGAGCTCCTTGACCTTGTAAACGGAGGGGAATAACATGAACGACTACGAAAATGCTATCAGTATCAGGGAAGTGACAAAAAAATATGACGGCTTCACGCTCGACAATATCAGTTTTGATGTGCCGAAGGGCTGTATCATGGGTTTTATCGGGCAGAACGGTGCAGGAAAGACCACGACGATCCGCAGTCTTCTCCATATCACTGACATCGACAGCGGAGAGATCAGGCTGCTCGGTCTTGACCATGTAAAGGACGAAACTGCTGTTAAAAAACGTATTGCCGTTGTGTTTGATGAGCTGCCGTTCCATGATGTTTTCAACGCAAATGATATGGCAAGGATATTCGAGGGAATTTATCCTGATTGGGATAATGCCGCATATCAGCAGTATTTAGAGCGGTTTCAGCTTCCTGTCAAAAAGAAGATAGGACAGTTTTCAAAGGGCATGAAGATGAAATTGCAGATCGCCTGTGCCTTGTCACACAATGCCGAACTGCTCATTATGGACGAGGCGACGACCGGTCTTGATCCCGTTGTACGTGACGAGATACTTCATATATTCATGGAATATCTGCAAAACGGCGAGAGGTCAATCCTGATGTCCTCACATATCACCTCCGACCTTGAAAAGATAGCCGATATGGTGACTTTCATCGACAGGGGAAAGATCATGCTGACCGGATACAAGGACGAGATGACCGAGCAGCACGGTATCCTGAAATGCGGCAAAGACAAGATACAGGAGATCGACACCGAGGATATCGTCAGCATACGCACCAACGATTTCGGAGCGGAGGTCATGGTGAATGACCGTGAGAATGCGTCCTACAAGTACCGTGACTGCGTGATCGATCCGGCGAGCCTTGATGATATCATGCTCTACTATGTCCACAGAGATGCAAAGGAGTGGTCGTGATGAAAATGTACAGATCATTGGTATACCGTGAATTGAAGCTGACACGCAGGCGATGTGTCCTTATGCTGATACTGTTCCTTCTGATGTCGATGTTAATGCTGCTGCCAATATTGATAGGCAAGCTGTCAGGAGGTTCGGGAGTGGACGAGGATCTTCTGAGTATAGTAATACTTGCTTCCGGTGCTGTCGCACTGACAGGCGGTTTCCTGGCCGGCACGAACAACGGCTTGCAGAAAGCGGATATCAATTCCGGCTGGAAACGATATTCCTTTGTTCTGCCAACCACAGCAAAACAGCAGGCTGTGTCCGATCTGCTGGTAAAACTATGCTATATTCTGTTCTTCGGGCTGTTATCAGCAGTTTTTGCATTGGTATGCAAGATCATAACGGGTATCAACATTGCAGTGGAGGGGTTCGATCCTGTTTGCCTGATGCTGAATATTTATCTCGGTGCAGTCTGTGCCGTGATGCTGGTCGATATCGCATACAGCTATATCATGATGTTTGCAAACAATAAAGATCAGTTGAAGCTGATAAGCATACTTGCTTTTGTCGGTGCAGGAGTTGTGTTCAAAGTTTTTGACCTGTTTCCCGGCATGAATAAAGCTGAGAAGCCTGCTGATGACGGTGCTGTGATCCCGGAAGAGGCAGTCAATAAATTTGAAGCTTTTTTGTGTTCCGGAAAAACATCGCTTTGCCTATTAGCTGTTTTTGTTGTTTTATGTGTATTATTCTTCCTTGCGATGTGGCGTTCCCACGAAAGGAGAGAGCCGTAATGACAGGACTTGTTTACAAGGAATGGAAGCAGAATCGTTGGTATATATTGTCCATGATAGTCTGCGGCTTTGCTCCGCTTATCGTGCTGCTTATCATG
>CADBQF010000082.1 GCA_902796705.1 Ruminococcus flavefaciens | reverse complement strand
AGGCATCTCGTCGAGTGTCAGGCAGTAATCGCTCTGATACATAGCGATAGTATCTTCCTTGGTATTGAATGTCGGATTTGAAAGGAAATTGATATTGTCGCTTCCTCCGTCGTAGCATGTACAGAAGTAGAGCCAGCCGGCCTTTTCGGACTGAAGATTATCTACTGTGGAGAAGCAGTCGTTCTCTGCCATAGATACCATTTTAGCACTGTTGTATTTCTGCATGATACCGTAGAATGTGCTTGAAATAGCGGAATCATTGTGTACGAGCGAAGGCTGCCAGTTGTTCTCCTGGAGATAAACTGTGCAGTTGTACTTGTCGTAGCCTATGATATCAACGTATGCATCTCCCGGATACCAGTCGGGTGATGTCTCGTAGTTATAGCTGTTCCATTCCCAGATGAGGTTGTGGCAGTTGAAATCTTCTGTGAGAGTCTTGTATGTATACTTCCAGAGTTCCTTGTATACAGCAGAGCCTTCCTTGCCCCACCAGAACCATGAACCGTTTTCTCCGCCGCTTCCCTCTGCTTCGTGGAGAGGTCTCCATACTACCGGGACGCCCTCTGCTTCGAGCTTGTTGAATTCGGTCGCAAGACGTTTGAGAGCTGCACGGTAGTAGTCGTACTCCTTTGTACCCTCTTTGTAAGCGTTTGCAGTCACAAAGTCAGTTGCAGGCTTGTCGTCGATCTTGGCTGAATATGTAGTCTGCTCGAAAGGAACTGTACCGCCGGTGTAGTTTTTGAAGTCCTTCGGAACATTGAGGTGGAATGAAGCTGTAGCGATACCGCCCTTGTTCTTTACCCAGTCGATGATACGGTCTGTTGAGCCGTCATCGTTAGCTCCGAAAAGTTCGCAGCAGCGGTTGCCGTAGTCAAATCCTCTGATAGCCGGATAGTGGCCTGTGAGGTCTTTGAGGTACTCGAACTCAGTCTCAAGTCCGTGCGGGCCGTACTGATAGATCTCCTGCTGACCGGAGATGATATGATTTCCGTAGACCTCAGCGAAGTAATTCATGAGAGACTTTGTCTCAGCAGTAGCCTTCGGATCGCAGGGTGTTGTCTGTGTTGCCTTGATCTCCGGAAGATCAGCACTGGAAACAGTGAGGTAGTCGAAATTCGTCCAGCCCCAACTGCTCTTTATCATTATTTCGTTGTCGCCCTTGTTGAGCTTTACCGTACCGCAGTCAAGGTCAGTCCATTCTTTTGATGTGAATGAAAGCTGTCCCTGATCCACGCCGTTTACGTAAAGGTTCTGGATCTTTTCTCCGTATGCAGCCTGATAGCGGACAGTGATATTGTACATACCAGTCTCAGGAACTGTTACTTTAAGTGTACAGGTATCGCTGTTGCTTTCGAGGTAATAATACTTTCCGCCGGAAGCAGAAGCATCATCGGCCTTAACACCGCCTGTACCGGTCATTGTGCCGTCCTCAAATTCAAATTTGAGAACGTTTGAAGTGTCAGCAGCAGTTGCCGGGATAGTGGCAGCGGCTACAGACAGGTTCATTGTGAGTGCAGCAGCCATTATAGCTGCACCTGTTCTTTTCTTAATAAGTGAAAACATTTCTAAAAGCCCTCCAATCAAAGATAAAACATTAATATCTCCATACTTTAATTATAGTTCCGCTTTATCCAAAAATCAATAACTTTTCAGATATTTTTAATGTAAGTTCACAATTTTCGGCTGTCAGCACAAATGAAATATCCTGTTTTTGGATATTAGGCACTAAAAGCAGATTAAATTATACTTAAATTTCAAGCTAAATTATTTCTTAAAAATGAACTTATCATTAATATCAGATAGCCGAAAGTGTCTCCCCTATCTTTCCTTGTATGAGAAGACCGGCTTTGCTGTCCATTTGTGTGGGTGAAAGATTTATGATAACAAGGTCATCTCCGTTGAAATAATTCACAAGTCCGGCTGCCGGGTATACATTAAGAGATGTGCCTCCTATGATAAGCGTATCAGCCTTGGATATAGCCTCTACCGAGCCACGAAGCGTTGCATCGTCAAGACCTTCCTCATAAAGGACAACGTCCGGTTTGATCGTTCCGCCGCATTCGCAAAGAGGTATCCCCTTTGAATCCATTATCTTCTTCACATCATGGAATTTACCGCACTTCATGCAATAATTCCTGAGTACGCTGCCGTGAAGTTCGTATACTCTCCTGCTTCCGGCTGCCTGATGAAGTCCGTCGATATTCTGTGTGACGACGGCAGTGAGTTTGCCCTCCTCTTCAAGCTGTGCGAGCTTTATATGTGCTTTGTTCGGCTTTGCGTCCGGACAGAGCATCTTCTCACGGTAGAATCTGTAGAATTCCTCTGTATTTCTGATAAAGAACGAATGGCTGAGGATCACTTCCGGCGGATAATCCCATTTCTGGTTATAAAGTCCGTCAACGCTCCTGAAATCCGGTATGCCGCTTTCGGTAGAGACTCCTGCTCCGCCGAAGAAAACTATCCGCTTTGACCTGCGTACTATCTCAGCAAGTTTTTCTATATTACTGTCCATGATCAGCCTCCCATTACCTTTACATAGAATTTTCTCGTCCTCGGCCCGTCAAATTCGCAGAAATATACTCCCTGCCATGTACCGAGGAGCGGTCTGCCCGCTGTTACGATAAGAGTGATGCTTGCTCCGACGGCAGATGATTTGAGGTGAGCATCGGAATTGCCCTCCGAATGTCTGAATGTACTCAGATCTGGGAATGTTTTTTCCATGCCCATTATAAAATCAGTCTTTACATCGGGATCGGCATTTTCGTTGACTGTCACGGCAGCAGTCGTATGAGGACAGTAGACAACACATATCCCCTCATTCACGCCGCTCTCCGAGACAGCTTCGCATACTTCGCTCGTTATATCCACAAGTCCCTCAGCAGGGGTGCTAAGTTGAAAATCAAACAGCATATCATTTTCCTCCGTGTGTATTATTATCTGAAAAATAGCGGCAGAATCCGCTCAGAGTGCAGATACCGCATTTCGGGCTTCTCGCCCTGCATATGTCTCTGCCGAACTGGACTGTGCGGTGGCAGAAATCATTTGAAGTTTCAGGATCAAGCAGCTTCAGCAGGTCTTTTTCGACTTTTGCAGGCTCTTTGTTATCGGTCAGGCCGAGTCTTCCGGTTATCCTGATACAGTGAGTATCAGTGACGACAGCCGGTTTCCCGAAAACGTCACCGAGCATGAGATTCGCTGTCTTTCTGCCTATTCCCGGCAGAGTGAGGAGCTGCTCCATAGTAGACGGGACTTTTCCTCCGAAGTCGCTTATGAGCTTCTGTGCCATTTCCTTGATGCTCTTAGCCTTTGTATGATAGAAACCGCAAGGCTTCACATCTTCTTCAAGTTCAGAGATATCGGCATCGGCAAAAGCTTTAAGCGTCGGATACTTTACAAAAAGCGTCTTCGTCACCTTGTTCACTCTTGCATCTGTACACTGAGCTGCAAGCCTTGCTGCAAACATGAGCTGATAAGGTTCATCATATTCGAGCGTGCATGATATCTCCGGATATATCTTTTCAAGAGCCTCCTGTGCGAGGGCTGCTCTTTCTTTTTTTCTCAACGGACACTCACCGCCTTTCCCTGCATCTCACGCTTCATTTCGAGCATTCTGTCGTAGACCTTGTACATCTTCTGTACAGTGTTCTCAAGGAAGTAGTAATGCTTTATGTAAAATGCGAGAAGCGCTATTATCATAGTCACCAGCACGAGGAGCTTCATATTGTCTGAAAAAAGGAATGCACACATAAATATGGTAAGTATCAGTGCGAACATCATCGTCACAAGAAAATGAACTATCCTCTCATGTTGCATGAATGCTATCTTGTCCTTATGCTCGGCAAGTATCTCCTCTATGCCGGAAAGGTCTTTGCATTCGGAAAGACGCTTTTCTGTAAGTTCCATATAAGCGGTAAGATATTCAGTCATAGGTAACACTTCCAACTCTGTTTATTATCATAATTATACACCATTCTGCACTATATGTCAAGTAGTTTTGTTGAACCCGCACAGCAGGGAATACTGCTTCCCGATGCGTTCCTTTGCCTGTTTACGAAGTGCCGGAGGGGAAAGTATCTCCACTACAGGCCCGTAGCTGAGTAGTCTTATCAGGAGTTCGGTCTCGTCCTGGGCATCGTACCATAGTTCTACTGTACATTCGCCTGTTTCAAGATCACGGACGGTGTGCTTTTCAAATGCGGCAAATTCCATCATGAAACGCTCTATGCCGTTTCGTGCCGTAGTTACACGGACTACAGCAGGAACGGTGCATTTTCTGCTGCTGAAATAATCATCGATCGAAAACGGTGTCCTGAACACTCTGCCTGTGTCCTTTATGTACGTTATCCTTCCGATGTTGACGATGCCGCTGCTTCTGATGCGGTCGTGTCTGAGAAGCAGCGAATACACCCTGAACTTGTCATTCTTGGGGGAATATTCTATTTTCAGCATGACGAGCTTTCCACGCATAGTCCTGCCGTGGCCCGTTACATATTCAACTTCGGCTATGCTCCGCTTTTTTACGGCGGCAAGAACCTGCCGGAAATGTTCACGGTATGCTTCATCTTCATAGTCGTCATGATCTGAAAAGCGGTCTGTCGCCCTGAACTGACTGCTCAGGAAAAGCGGCTTTACATCTGCAAGCTTTTCATCAAGGCGGCTGATCGTCTCATCGTCCATGAAAAGCCTTATCCTCGGATCGGATATTTTTGCTTTCAGCCAGCTTTTCTGTAGGGAAGTAAGTATCTCCACAGGCTTGTTTTTTATGATGCGTTTCAGCCTGCCGTCAGGAAGTCTTTCAAGCAGCCCCCAGTCCTCGCTGCCGGGAATGAGCTTCTGCGGCAGAAAAAGCACTGAATCACGGAAGCCTTCCTTCATGATGATATCTCTGACCGTCTTGTCGTCAGTATATGCTTCGCTGAGTATCTTTGATGTGATGCGGAAATAAGTTCCGTATATCTCACTGAATATCTTCATCGTCATCACCGCCGTACATTTTTTTCATCTTTATTATATCAGAGATATATCTCATGCGTACTTCATCGCTTCCGCCCTCGACGTTCACTATCCTGCCGATGAAAGTTTTTGCCCAGTGCATGAACTCATTCGGATCAAAAACATCTGCCGTCAGAGTATAGATATGTTCGCCTGTCTTTTCAAGGACGGCACATCGGCGTTCTCTTTCGATGCGGTCGAGAATGAAGCTTTCTTTTTCTTCATCTACATAGAAAGATATCTTCATCGGTGAGACAGTTCCGCTCGTGTGTCTGTTGCCGAACGATACTCCGAAGCATTTACTGATGTTTTTATCGTATTTCTCCTTATACAGGTCATAGTCCTCACATCTGCCGCCGTTTTTCACGTCTGATATCTTGTCGAGCCTGCGTGAAGTGAAACGGTTTCTTCCGGGGATATATGCAGCAAGGTAGCGTCTTCCGGTCTGGAGAGATGCGAGTATCTGCATCGGCACGACCTTTTCTATATTTGTTTCAGAAGAAAACGTCTTTATTATCAGGAAGCATTTATCGTTCATCGCTTCAAGTATATCGGGAATGAGTATATCTTCGAGGGTATGTATTATATAATTGTGCTTCATATAGAAGATATCGTTTTTCAGATCTGCCTGCCGGAGCATACTGTTTCCGATGACACCGATATCCCTTGTCTCGGAGAAAAATTTCACAGCATCTTCCAGTCCGGGGAGATCTCTGAAATAATCCTCTGTTCTGTCCTCTGAAAGGCGGTAGTACATAGTCTTTCCCTTTTTCACGGAAATAACTATCCCCTCCTGAACGTATTCTTTCAGTTTGTTGCGGACAGTCTGCTCGTCAAAGAGAAAGCAGTAATCCGTATTGAGCCTGTCTGTCATCTCACGCAGGGAAAGCTCCTCTCCTCCGCAGAGCATATCTGTTATAAGGAAGTGCAGCTTGATATCATTGTCGGTGAAACTGCATGACCTGAATGCACTGTAAAGCGGATTTTCCTGTATATGTCCGCAGTCTACCGATATGGAGACCTGTCTGCCTCTGCCGAGTTCATCGTAGCGGATATGATCGCACATCCAGCTCTCTGTACGCCGCTTTTCGTCATCGTATGTGCGGCTGCTCTTTTTATTGAATTCGCCCCTGACTTTGAAACCGTATACGAAAAAGTCGTGGACGTATTCCCTTGTCTTGCTGAAATTCTTTATAAGTTCCGAAAAACCAGCCATTTTCGCACCTCCGTATTTTATCTGTTCAATAATATTTTAACAGATATTTTTATCTTTTTCAATAGTTCTTCCTCATCGCAGAAAAAAATATATGATTTTTATTATTTCATGTGATATACTAAAGCCATACCAAAACGAAAGAGAAGTGAATGAAATGTTCGTACACTACAACAAGAATGAAAAAATGCTGCCGATAAAGATCTGGCAGACAAATGCAGAGGCAGTCGGTGAAAAATGTATCGAACAGGCTGTACATCTCTCAAAGCTCCCGTTCGCTCATAAATGGATAGCTCTTATGCCTGATACTCATGCAGGAAAGGGTATGCCGATAGGCGGTGTCATCGCCTGTGAGGATACTGTTATCCCAAACGCTGTCGGTGTGGATATAGGCTGCGGAATGGCTTATGTACAGACTGATATCCCCGTTGAGCTTCTCCGTGAGACAGTCACAGGAAGCGGAAATCTCGTTCAGACGATATGCGGCGATATACTCCGCAATATCCCCACTGGTTTCAGCCATTACAAAACTCCCCAGCCTTCCGAAGTCCTTGACAGAGCAAAGGCTGAGATGAGCCGCTACGAAGCCGACAAGGAGCTTATCCCCCAGATAGATGAGGGATACTTCCAGGCAGGTACTCTCGGCAGAGGAAATCACTTCATAGAGATACAGCAGGACGATGACGGAATGTGCGGCATAATGCTCCACTCCGGAAGCCGTCACTTCGGAAATATAGTCGGTCAGCACTTCAACCGGATCGCACACGCTCTCAACGACAAGTGGCATTCGGTCGTGCCGTCGGAATGGAATCTTCCTTTCCTGCCGGTAGATACTGACGAGGGACAGCGTTATCTTGCGTGGATGCAGCTCTGCATGGATTTCGCATATGAGAACCGTGCATTGATGCTTGCAAAGGTAAAGGATATCTTCAGAAAGCATATCGAGAAGAATACGGGCATCGTTCCGGTATTCTCCGGTGAGATAAACTGCCACCACAACTACGCCGCCCTTGAAAACCATTTCGGCAAGGACGTATGGGTACACCGTAAGGGTGCTATACGTGCAGGCGAGGGCGAAGAGGGCATAATCCCCGGTGCAATGGGTTCTTACAGCTATATCGT
>CADBQF010000081.1 GCA_902796705.1 Ruminococcus flavefaciens | reverse complement strand
TGCACACTGAAGGAGTTCCTCGTTATTGATAAGACCGTTGTAAATACGGTAATACTCTGTGTCCTTGAAATTGATGCTGTATTCATGACGGTGCCCTTTTTTATTGGTACCGGCTGTGACATTTCTTCTCCATGTAGGAGATATGAGTATCTGCTTTTTGTCGCTGTTGACAAGTCCGTCGTATCTCGGAGCTCCTGTAAGAAGCAGTGTGTCTTTTTTGTATCCATAAACAGGATGCTTTAGATTGTCGACCTCATTCGGAGATACGCAGAAATATAGCTTCGTATCATCAAACAGGCGGTTCTGGAACTGAGCTATACGCTGTATCGTCAGACCGTGCTGAAGACAGAAGACATCGTAATTGAGAAGTCCACGGAAGTATTTTTCAAGCTGCGGACCGTATCCGCAATACTGCTTTACATCTACTCGTGTTGCGAATACGCACTGTGTATGCAGGACTGTGAGCTTCTCTTTCAGTGAATTGAACGGGAGAAGGTTCTTGTAGGACTTTTTCAGTCTCTTGAAGTCGCCGCAGTCCTCATTTGCAACGTAGTACATATCAACGTCTTTCTTGTGGTTATCGGACACATAGCGGAAGAAGTATTCTCCGTTGTCTCCGCCCTTGAACAACTGGTCAAAGGTCACCCATATCGGACGCTTTCTGAAAAACGGTCTTGTGAGCCAGTAGAGCATTCTCAGTTTTATCGACTTCTTTACCCGTACAAGCTCTTCACCGTCTGCATTCGCCTTAAATTCCTTGTAGAGTTTTCTTTCGAGCTTGAATGCGGTGAACTTCTTACGCTCTTTCAGCATAAGAGCCTGCTTTTTCGCATCGTATGTCATTATATACTTACTGAACATCCAGTAGCTGCTCGAATAATCATTAACAAGACGTGACTGCATACGTGGGAACACAACAGGGAGCGATCTTCTGAGGAGACCGTACCTGAACTGGAACGTTATGCCCTTTCCGACAGCTCCCGCAAGTTCGGAAGCCTTGAACCTCACCTGGAAGGTGTACTCTCTGTGTACCGACCTGCCGAAATACTTCTCAAGGGAGTATATCTCGGTCGGAGTCGCCTCACGGCTGATGCTGCCGCAGTTCACAACGCACTTTATCTGGTCGAACGGGAAAATGAACACATTGTTCAGTCTTCCGTCAATGATAAGCTCCTTTGAACGCTTGTCATAGTCCATGCAGTAGACAGTAGCCTTGAGCGTGCTGTACACGTCGATGAGTGCAGTTCCGTAAACTCCGGCATAGTTGTTGGAATTATCCATTGCTATGACCGGGTAAAGATCAGGATCACCATTCTTTATACGCAGCATCGTAAGTCCGAAGTACTTCGGGAGTATAGCCATTTTATTGAGATTATACGATGCGAGTATATTGTCATCTATAAGTGACATGACTTTTTTCATTGCATTGAAATAGTCGTCAAGATCCTTGTCGAGAAGTATGTTCTTGCTTCGCTCATTTCTGTTGCAGGCAAAGCGTATCTCTATCAGATAGGTGATAAGTGTTTTAACAAACGGAGAACCGGGATGTTTTTTCAGATAAGGAAGATATGTTTTGAGCAGCGTATCTGTATACCATGCCTTTTCGTACTGTCTCCTGTAGTTGTAGAAATCATTTTCAAAAGGCTCAGTGCATTCGAGTCTGATACCGGTGAGCTGATAATCCTTTCCGTCAAACAGGAACTTGATAAGGAAGAGTATATCTGCATCGTCCGGCACCTTTACGCTGAATCTCCGTCCGCCTATAAGTTCATACCTGAGAAGGAATCCCGGAAGGAAAAGGCTGAACCTTGCGAAATTAGCCGTGCTGTGGTGGTAGTTTTTCGGCTCGAATGGGAGATACGGCACCGGATCGCCTTCGCTGTGGACATATACCGGAAAGAAGCTCCACGCATTTATTATATGCTTTGCAGGGATAGTTTTCTGCATCTTTTCCAGATCTGAGCAGCGAAGCTTTACGGTAAGATCTGTAAAGTTCACATAACTGCATTCAGAGAGCAGACCTAATGCCTCATTGTAACACGCCGTATACGGCTTGTCCTCACAGCCGGCATATTCTGTTCTCCCTTGAAAGCGATCAGCGAAACGTTTGCATACAGCTTTTGTTTTTTCAGAGCAGATCTGATCGGCAAAGATCAGGCGGACATTTTTCCTGAAATAATCTTCATTATCGGTAAAATGCCCCAGCCACTCTTCAAGCGTATCTTCTTCGTGTATCCATAAGACAACGCTACAAAAACAATTATCATCCATATAATGCTACTCCTAAAAATTATGTTATATTTTTACTCTGTCCTCTGTATGCTCCGCATATATGCCGAGATCGAGGAAAGCTGCCTCATGATAGGCGGTCTCACGCACTTCCGGCTTCATATAGTCACCATACAGAAAGGAAAGATATTCTTTGTGATATAAAGGCACAGGGAAAGATCTTCCTTCAAATTCCGCTTCCGTCACTTCGCTGAGC
>CADBQF010000080.1 GCA_902796705.1 Ruminococcus flavefaciens | reverse complement strand
GCGTTCCGCAAACGATGCCTGCTGCTATGTTAAATGTAGGTTAAACTTTCCGTGAAACGCTTGACTCCGGGGGATTTCCTGATATAATATAAATCAGAAAAAGGGGAAAATCATTAATATCAAGGAGAAATAAAATATGGAAGAAAAATTTACGGTCTTCAATATCTTTAAACTTCTCGGCGGACTTGCCTTCTTCCTCTACGGAATGAACGTAATGTCAACAGGCCTTGAAAAACTGACCGGAGGTAAACTGGAAGTCGCCCTCAAAAAAATGACCTCCAACAAGATAAAAGCTATACTCCTCGGAATGGGCGTTACTATCGCTATCCAGTCATCTTCCGCTATGACCGTTATGCTCGTCGGATTTGTAAACTCCGGCATCATGACACTCGAACAGACTATCGGTGTCTGCTTCGGCTCGAATATCGGAACAACTTTCACCGCATGGATACTCTGCCTCGGTGATATCAAGGACAGCGGCGGCGGCGGCGTTCTCCAGTTCTGCCTGAAAATGCTCAAGCCGGAATCATTCTCGCCCCTCGTTGCTCTCGTCGGCATCATCATGATAATGGCAGCCAAAAAGAACAAGAAAAAGGATATCGGACGTATCCTCGTGGGATTCTCCGTTCTCATGACCGGTATGACTCTCATGTCTGATTCTGCCGATCCGCTCGCTAATTCGCCTAAATTCCAGCAGATGCTCACTGCATTCGAGAATCCCGTCCTCGGCGTTCTCGTCGGTGCAGGATTCACGGGAATAATCCAGAGTTCTGCCGGTTCTATCGGTATACTCATGGTCTTCTCACGTTCGGGAGCTTTGACTTACAGCATGGCTCTCCCGATAATCATGGGCTGTAATATCGGTACGTGCGTAACTGCTCTCCTTTCGACTTTCGGCGTAAGCAAGGACGCAAAGCGTGTCGCATGGACTCATATCCTTGTAAAGATAATCGGCACTATCGTACTCCTGCCGATAATAATGATACTCAATTCAGGTCTGCACCTGAGCATTCTCAGCGAAACTGTCGGCTATGTCGGTATCGCTACGATGCACACTATATTCAATGTGGCTACAACTGTTATGTTCCTGCCTTTCACTAAACAGCTCGTCGCTCTCTCAAAACTCGTTGTACGTGACGGCAAAGAGGCAGAAGTCGATCCCAGAAGAACTCTCACAGGTCTTGACGAGAGACTTCTCAAAACCCCCAGCGTCGCTGTTGAAGCCTGCCGTACAGCTACTATGGAAATGGCTGAACTCACTAAGGAAACTATTTGCAGAGCCCTCGGCCTCCTCCTTGAATACGATAAGGATATCGCTGATGCCGTTATCGAAGACGAGGATATCATCGACAGCTTCGAGGATAAGATAAATCACTATCTCCTCAAGATCTCAAAAAGCAGCGTCACCGGTGCTGACAGCCGCAGAGTCGCTAAAATGATGCACTGCGTCGGCAACTTCGAGAGAATTTCCGACCACGCCGTAAACCTCGTAGAATCCGCCCAGGAATGCCACGATAAAGGCATCATGTTCTCCGAGGAATGCCGCACCGAGATACAGATACTCACCGACGCTATTTCCGAAAATATCGCCAAAGCCTTTGAAGCTTACGCTACCGACGACCTCGCCGTTGCACGTATGGTAGAACCCCTCGAAGAAGTCGTCGATAACCTCTCCACCGAACTCAAAAACCGCCATATCCGCCGCCTCCAGAACGACGAATGTACCGTCGAACTCGGCTATATCTTCCAGGACGTTCTCACAAACCTCGAACGTGTCTCCGACCATTGCTCCAATATCGCCGGTATCATCATCGAGACCGACGAGAAAACTTACTTCCACTCCTACCTCCAGGACGTTCGTGAAAACGATGAGGGCTTCCAGAAAGCCTACAGAGAATACGCCGAAAAATTCTTCAAACGCCTCGACACTGTCGATTCTTCCGCCAACTGATACTGTAAGACCGGTGCTTACAGTACAACTTGCGGGTTCTATTGGGGAAAACCCTTTTGAGAAAGGGTTCTTCCCCAAACCCCTTTCCTAAAACTTTCAGCATAAAATTTCCCCTGACGGGACGCTCACGATAAGTTATCGTGTTCGG
>CADBQF010000079.1 GCA_902796705.1 Ruminococcus flavefaciens | reverse complement strand
TACATATTCCTCCTTAGCTCAGTCGGTAGAGCACTCGGCTGTTAACCGAGTTGTCGCCCGTTCGAGCCGGGCAGGGGGAGCCAAAATTGACGCAGGCAATAGTCTGCGTCTTTTTATTTTATCTGGAACATCTATGGAAAGCACTCCTTCGGGGGTGCTTTTTTCTGTTTATGAATACTTGTACCCTGAACTGAATATAATCAAGTAAAGCGATATCAAGGAGGTACATCATGGATATGAGGTTGAACAGGGAGAGCATCCCTGCGTGTGAGATCATTTTTGACGGAGTTCAGGAACAGGGCATCGAGCTTGATTATATCCTGCCGGATTACTATCCGGATATTTTCAGGCTTGTCAGATGTGAGACCGTTCCGTCGGTGACGGAGTGGAGCATCAGCGGAGATAAGCTTTCATACGAACTCCGCTGCGAGATAAGGATAATCTATTGTCCGGAGGGCGGAGGTATGCTGCAATGCGTCGTGCAGAGGCAGAGCTTCCGGAAGACAATTGAAACAGGCAGCCTTTCAGGAAAGCCGAGCGTAAACATCAGTGTGAAGTCAGATCATGTGAATTTCAGGGCTGTGAACAAACGACGCCTTGATGTAAGAGGGGCAGTTTCAGTCCGCATCAGTCTCATGGGAGAAAAGCAGCAGGAGGTCATAACCGACGTGAAAGGCATGAACGTCCAGCTCAGAAAGATACCGGTCAATTTTGCGATGCGTTGCATCAATACGGAAAAAGTCATACATATCTCGGAGGATACAGAGCTTGCACCGGCACAGCCTTCGGCGGCTTGTATCCTGACAGTTGAATGCACTCCGGGAGAGACTGAGAAAAAGCTTATCTCCGGAAAGCTCCTTGCCAAGGGAGAGACAAACATCAGGCTTCTCTATTCATGCGAAAAAGACGGTGAAGCTTCTGTAGAGCCGCTTGAATTTTCAGTCCCTTACAGCCAGATAATCGATATCGACGGACTTGATGATACGTTTGAGTGTACCGTCGCTGCGGAGACTGTGAGCTGCGAGATAACGCCTGCCGCCGACCGTTCAGGTGAGAACAGGCTGCTCCATTGTGAGGTCAGTCTGCGGCTCATGTGCAGTGCCGTGAAGAATTCCTCCACGATGATATGCACCGACGCATTTTCAACTATTTATCCCTGTGAGATAATGACCGCCCCCATATCGACCGCACAGATACCGGAAGTCTATCATGAGAGCTTCCGCAAAACGGTGAAGATAGCCGAAGGTGACGATATCCCGGCGGCTGTATATTCAATGTGGTGTACGCCCAAGAATATAAACACAACGATCTCACCGGAGGGCGATTCCGTCATTATCAGCGGTATGCTGACATATTCAATGGCTGCTAAGGACAGTGCGGGACTGATAACCATGCCCGACAAGGACGAAGCGTTTGAGGAGACTATAAGCATCGGCAAAGACCTTAAAGGCTGCTCCGTCAGCAGCAGAGTTTCAGTGAAGGAGATATCCTATAATATATCTCAGGAGGGCGTGCTTAATGCGAAGGCAGCTATCTCGGCAGATATATCCGTTTGCAGTTGTGTTTCTGTTGAAGCTGTTACCGGTATTGAGGTAGACAGTTCGGCGGAGAAAGTCCGTGACGGAGACTATGCTATAAAGCTCTATTTCGGCTCGGAGGGAGAGGATATATGGGATATAGCCAAACGCTACAGCACGAGCGTAGATGCCGTTGCAGAGGAAAATGAGCTTACAGGAGATAAACTCGCATCCGGCGGTATGCTGCTTATCCCGATAGTCACAAGAGTAAACGAATGATAACGCTTTCCCGCAAAGGAGATAATATATGTCAAAGGATATTTACAATGATATCGCTGAACGTACAGGCGGTGATATCTACATCGGTGTAGTCGGCCCTGTCAGAACAGGAAAATCCACATTTATCAAACGCTTCATGGAATCGCTCGTTATACCGAACATTTCAAGCACTTATAAAAAAGAACGTGCCATAGATGAACTTCCGCAGTCAGCAGCCGGAAAGACTATCATGACGACCGAGCCGAAATTCATTCCGGAAGAAGCCGTTGAAGTCAGCCTCGGAGACAGTGCTTCGTTCCGTGTGCGGCTGATAGACTGCGTCGGATATATCGTTCCCAGCTCTATCGGCTATATTGAGAACGAGATGCCACGTATGGTAATGACTTCATGGTTCGATGAGGAGATACCTTTCAATATGGCTGCCGAGATAGGCACACAGAAAGTCATCACCGATCATTCCACCATAGGCCTTGTAGTGACGACAGACGGCTCTGTGACTGATATCCCAAGGGCAGAATACGAGGAGTGCGAGGAGCGTGTTATACGTGAGCTCAGAGAGCTTGGAAAGCCTTTCGTTATCCTGCTCAATTCAGTTTCTCCTGATTCACAGGAGACAAAAGCTCTTGCCGCACAGCTCACCGAACGTTATGATGCAAAAGTGATCCCCGTGAGCTGCCTCGAACTCGATGAAAATGACATTCGTGAGATAATCAGGGAGATACTTTTCTCTTTC